>JACYMF010000058.1 GCA_015272165.1 Cyanobacterium sp. T60_A2020_053 | reverse complement strand
ACAACAAAAAGATCAATAAACATAAGTTTCTTGTCAATTCTTTAACCTAATACCTGACACCCGACACCTGACACCAACAATTAATTCTATATTTTGCGTAACATCAGATAGTAATTAATTTGATGGTGAAAATATTGCGGTGGAGGGCGCCTTCCACCGTTTTTTGATATTGTAAATACAAATAATTTACTCTTATTCTCAAAAAGCAAAAAAGGACGATGTCCTCACTGTGGACAATTTTTCACATCTGAGGATATTATAGAAATCGACCATATAATCCCAAAGAGTTTAGGTGGTTCTAATAAATACGATAACTTACAACTCTTACATCGTCATTGCCATAATATTAAAACCAGAACAGACGGAAGTTTGGAAAGGTGACAGCATCCATGACAAGGAATAGCAAACCGGGACCGTATGAGGTGAAAGTCTCATGTGCGGTTGTGAATGGGAGGGGAGTGAAGCGATTCAGTTCTAAACCCCTAATGAGCCATGAAGAAAAATCAATGTTGTTAGGAATTATTTTGATAATTGTCGGTATTATTCTGTTTTTTATTCGCCAAAATCAGAGTAATGAATTACTAAGTTTACAATCTGCTCGAAAAACTAATGTTGCTGAATTAACCAATATAGCTAACTCTATTAGTCAAGAAATAGGGGTGGGGGATTGGCGAGATTATGTCAAAATATGGGGGAAAATAACAGTAAATAAACCTATTCTATCAGAATTAAAACAAGAACCCTGTGTTTATTATGAAATGAAAATAGAAAGGGAATATGAAGAAAAAAAATTCAGCTTTATAAACGATACTTCACAAGATTACTTTTTCATAAACCCTTGTTTGGATGTTGTGGTAATGGTATTTGTCGCAACAATTCAGAGTAGCAGTAAAATATAGTTAACTGTAAATTATGATTAAATCAAACTGCCATGACTGGAATCGTTGTATTTGACATTGATGGGGTGATTCGAGACGTTACCAACTCCTATCGAAGGGCGCTGGCGGATACTGTAGAACATTTTACGGAGGGCGCCCATCGCCCCAGTATGGAAGAAATAGACAACCTTAAAGCCGAAGGAATTTGGAATAATGACTGGGAAGGCTCTCAAGAATTAGTATATAGATACTATCAAAATCAAAATAAAAAACCTCCAGAAATCAACTATGAAGAAGTGGTAAATTTTTTCCAACGTCGTTATCGAGGGGAAAATTTAGATAATCCTCAGCAATGGGATGGTTATATTACTCAAGAACCTTTGTTGGTAAATCGGGAATTTTTTGCTAAATTAGACGAAAGTAGTTACTATTGGGGATTTTTTAGTGGTGCTACCAATGGTTCAGCCCATTATGTCCTCAATACTCGCTTAGGATTGAATAATCCCCCTCTTGTGGCGATGGATGACGCACCGGGTAAACCCGATCCCACAGGTTTGTTTTTAGTAGTACAAATGATTCAAACAAAATATCAATTAGATTCATCTTTACCGATAATTTATTTAGGGGATACCGTTGCTGATATGATGACTGTCACTAAGGCAAAGGAAATAGAAAGCCAACGAGAAATTACTGCTATCGGTGTTTTACCTTCCCACGTCAAAGATAATGGTATTCGTCAAGATAATTATACTCGTCAATTACAACGGGGAGGGGCGCTGAAGGTTTTATCTCAAGTCACTGATTTTTTATAGAAGAATAGCATACACTTAAAAAATCTAAAAACAAATTTTTAAAATCAAACTATGATTATAAACTTAAAAATACCGAGCCTCCTACCCCCGAATTAATCGAAAAAGTAACTAATATTTTCCGTAGTTACGATTTATTGGTTTAATATACCTCTCCAATAATTATTTTTTGTTAGCTGGAAAGGGTTGAATACTATTCAACCCTTATGGAGTTACAAGTTAGGAGAAAGGCTGATAAATTAAAATGGGGTTAACTAAAACATAACTCAACCGAAAAGAAAGACAGACAAACTGATTTAAAATTAACGTTTACGAGCGCCCGTCATACCATCAGAAACACCAGAGCCCGCCAACAAGCGTTTAAGTTCATCAGGCTTGCCACTCTTAGCCAATCCTTCTTCCATGCTAATCGTGCCAGTTTTGACCAAATTCGCCAATGCCTGTTCCATAGTTTGCATACCCAATTTAGACCCAGTTTGAATCGCTGAATAAATTTGTGGTGCTTTTGCTTCTCGAATCAAGTTAGCAATAGCAGGAGTAACAATCATAATTTCTTGTGCCATGGCACGACCAAATTCTCCCGGTTTGGGGTTGTGTTTTTTGGTCAAACATTGAGCGAATACAGCCAATAGAGAATTAGATAACATCGCCCGAATTTGAGCTTGTTCTGCCGCCGGAAATACATCAATAATACGATCAATCGTACCAGCCGCCGAACTGGTGTGCAAAGTACCAAAGACAAGGTGTCCAGTTTCCGCCGCACTAATAGCAAGGGAAATCGTTTCAAGGTCACGCATTTCCCCCACCAGAATAATATCAGGGTCTTCCCTTAAAGCAGCTTTTAGCGCGTTAGCAAAACTTTTGGTATCTTCTCCCTTTTGTCGTTGGTGAAATAAACTATTAACATTGGGAAAAACGTACTCGATAGGGTCTTCCACTGTTAAAATATGTTCAGCACGGGTACGATTGATCAGGTCTAACATAGCAGCCAGAGTGGTGGTTTTTCCTGATCCTGTTTGCCCTGTTACCAAAATGAGACCTCTGGGGCGATCAGTCATTTCCTTAATGATGTCGGGTAAACCCAACTGATCAAAGTTAGGAATTTTGGAAGACAGCGCCCGTAAACAAGCTGCATAACAACCCCTTTCTTTATAGACATTGACTCGAAAACGAGCCAAGCCTTTAACACCATAAGAACAATCTAATTCCCAATTCTGCTCTAAAGTTTTACGTTGCGTATTATTGAGCATACTAAAGATTAATTTTTGACAATCTTGGGGGGTGAGAGGTTCTTCGCCGATAGGGGTTAGCTTACCACTGATGCGAAAATAGACGGGTGCACCTGCTTGAATGTGCATATCAGAACCACCCATTTCCACCAGTTGTTCCATCAAATCCTCAATCATTAAATCCATAGGTCTTTTCTCCTGATGATCTCTTTCATCTACTATAGCTAATCAATTTACTAAACTAAGACGGATTGAACTTGCTTTTTGTATAAATTGATTAATGTCGCAATTTCCCCATGACCAACTTGCCAAAAAATACTCGCTCGAATTATATCCCTGATACATTTATGCGGCACAATACGGTATATCCCCGTAGCCACAATAGCATCACCATCAAAAGAGATAGTGAAGGTCGTATCCGACAAAACTTTGAGCATAATACCCAAAGCACCGTTATAATCCCTTAAAATGCGATGACCGCACTCAGGACATTTAAAAACTTTAGCACCACCTAATTTACTGTGAACATGACCACACTTTGTACAAGTTTTGCTGGTAAATTCCTCTGTCACATCAATAATTTGACAGCCACTTAACTCAGCTTTATTTTTCAAAACTTGTTTAAATCTCTTTTTTCACTTTCCGAAAGAAGTCCTAAGTAGTCTGTCTTAATCCTTATGAGTCAACGCCTCTAAATTATTCAGCAAACCCAAATTAATAATCGGGCTAGAAGCCCGATATACGTTGCAAAAAAAGCTATTTTTTGGAAAAGTCTAATTAACCAAAGTAATCAGGCTCATTACCCGGAATCCATTTAATATTACAACCTAAACTAGGTTTTTGATCTGGGTTAATTTCTTCTCCAGCCAGTAAAGCATCCAGCGCCCTCCGCATATCAGCGCCCGTCACCGCAATATCAAGACTAGGACGACTATCATCTAATTGACCACGATAAACTAATTTCATGTTACTGTCAAATAAATAATAATCAGGAGTACAAGCGGCACGGTAAGCCTTCGCTACCTCTTGGGTTTCATCGTAACACACGGGGAAATTAAAACTTTCTTCTTCCGCCATGGCTTTTAAAAATTCTGGTGCATCATCGGGATATTTTTCCACATTATTAGGGCTAATGCCCACAATACCAATATTTTTCGGTAAATAATCTTTAGCAATTCTAGCAAATTCCGCTCTAACGTGTTTGACAAAAGGACAATGACAAGAGAGAAAAATTACTAATAAACCCTGACAATCTTTGAAGTCAGTCAATGATATTTGTTTACCGCTAACAGCATCAGGTAAAGAGAAATCGGGCGCTATTGTCCCTAAATCTAGCATGGTTGATGGTGTTCTCGCCATAATTTTGCTCCTATAAATCAATTTATCCTGTCATTATCTCATATCTACGGCAAAGGGCAAAGTTAAGGGAGGTTTCAGGTAGCAGGTAGCAGGTTTCAGGTTTAAAACCCTTCCCTCCATAGACTCTTGTACAAGAAAAAGATCAATAAACATAAGTTTCTTGTCAATTCTTTAACCTAACACCGCGACACCCGACACCAACAATTAATTCTATTTTTGCGTAACATTAGTTCATAATTCATAATTTTCCCCTATTCTCCACCTCAACAAAAAATCATAGCTTAATTCACCAATGCTTTTTTGATAAAATAATGACTGTCTTGTCATGCAATCAGTCAATATTAACTATGGGGCGCAAATCAGGTTATTCGGAAGTTGTCACCAGTGTTTTACACACCATTCAAGCACAATTCAACCTACCACGTCTCAGGCAAGGCGCTTCAGTGCCAAAAATTATTCTCAAAAATAATGCTAGTGGCAAAACCTATGATTATCCTCTCTTGGGGGAAAGCTATGTCATCGGGCGCAACCGTCTTAACTGTGATATTGTCATTGCTAATCCCATTATTAGTCAAGTGCATTGCGCCATCGAGAGAAATAAAAATCAGCGCCGTTTTCAAATTAAAGATTTAAAATCTACTAACGGTATCTATTTAGGCAAAAGACGTTATCAAAACCTTACCCTTAGACATAATGATGTTATCACGTTAGGACCTCCTGAGTTAGCGGATGTCATCGAATTATCTTTTCAGAATCCTCCAGCGCCCTCCACCCTTGTTTTACGCTATGGTTTATTTATTCTCAGTGGCTGGTTACTGATTATTTTACTAACAGTAGGCATATTATGGAGTCAATACGAAGTTAACCCGTTACCTTATGGGAATACGGGCGCTACAGTGGTATATGGCGAAGACGGTAAAACTCCCTTATCTCCCAGAGTAACCACACCTCACCGAGAATTAGCAAACCTCAAGGATTTTTCTCCTTATTTGCCCCAAGCCTTGATGGCTTCGGAAGATAGTCGTTATTATTGGCATTTTGGCATTGATCCAGTGGGAATCTTACGCGCTATTGTCATTAATAGAGGCGGTGAAGCGCGCCAAGGCGCTAGTACCATTACTCAACAACTGGCGCGGAGTTTATTTCCCTCCGTAGGTAGAGAAAACAATTTGGGGCGTAAATTGCGAGAAATGGTTGTGGCTACCAAATTAGAAGCCGTTTACAGCAAAAATGAAATTCTCAAAGCCTACCTTAATCGAGTTTATTTGGGTATCAATTTGTATGGTTTTGAAGATGCGGCACAATTTTACTTCAAGAAATCCGCCAGAGATTTAACCATCGCTGAATCAGCTACCCTCGTGGCAGTGTTACCAGCGCCCAACGCCTACAACCCAGTGCAGGATTATGACACAGCTTTAGCTTTGCGTAATCGAATCATCCAAAGAATGTTTAATTTAGGCATGATTAGCGAGGAAGAAGCTAGTAGCGCCCGTCGCTCTCGTATTGACATTAGTCCCGAAGCAAGGGAAACTCTCAGTAATATCATCGCCCCTTATTTTTATAGCTATGTTTTCCAAGAAATGCGTAGTTTACTGGGGCAAGACTTGTTACAAGAGGGGGATTTTATCATTGAAACCAGTTTAAATTTTGCTCAACAAGAAAAAGCGGAAAAAGCTCTCGCACAGTATATAACTAATAATGGCACAAACTATGGTTTTAGTCAAGGGGCGCTTTTGACCATGAAAAGTGACACGGGAGAAATTACTGCCATGGTAGGGGGAAAAGATTATCAAGAAAGCCAATTTAATCGCGCTACCCAAGCTCAAAGGCAACCAGCTTCTACTTTTAAGCTCTTTGTTTATAGTGCTGCTGTGGCGCAGGGTATTTCCCCTAACAAATCTTATCCTTGCGGTGGAGTGCGCTGGCAAGGGGTACAATTTTCCCCCTGTCGTCATTTTTCGAGTAATGTCAATATGTATCAAGGTATGGCATGGTCTGAAAACCCAGTCGCTGTAAGGGTTGCCCAAGATGTGGGTTTAAATCAGGTGGTGGACATGGCAAAAAAAATGGGCATTAAATCCCCTCTTAATGCTGTGCCGGGATTGGCTTTAGGGCAAAGTGAAAGTAATTTGCTAGAGATGACGGGCGCTTATGCTACCATTGCCAACGGTGGAAAATGGCAACGCCCCCACGCCATTAAGGTTATACGGGATGGGCGTGACTGCACGGATTTTCAAGATAATGCTACCTGTCGAGAGGTTTATCGTTTCAATCAAGATAATTCGGAAACTCGTCAAGTGCTTAATACCGCTCAAGCTCAAGTTATCCAAAAAATGTTACAAGATGTAGTAACAATGGGTACAGGGAAAAATGCTTATCTAGGCAAGGGAGAAGCGGGGAAAACTGGCACGAATACCGCCAATAAAGATTTATGGTTTATCGGTTATTTGCCTTCTCCTAGTCTGACGACGGGCATCTGGTTAGGTAACGATGATAATTCACCTACTAAGGGAGGGAGTGCGCTGAGTGCTTCTTTATGGGCGCAATATATGAAAGATGAATTATGAATTATGAATTATGAATTATGAATTATGAATTATTATCTCCTCTGCTTCCCTTTCACCCTCAAAACCTTTGCCCTTTAAACTTTGCCCTTTTTAAACCTTTGCCCTTTCAACTTTGCCCTTTTTAAACCTTTGCCCATTGCCCTTTTCCCTTCATTAGGCTGTGCTGAAAACAAAAATTAACATTATAAAATGTGAGATTAAAAAAAAATACTGTTAGATTGTTGATAGAAGTTATTTATACTAACGATAACCTTACAAAAATTAAGTATTTCTCAAGCTAAAAATGGATTTAACTAATTTTCCTTGGCTGACAACAATCATTCTTTTCCCCATTGTTGCTTCTCTTTTTGTTTTCATTATTCCCGATAAAGATGGTAAAACCGTGCGCTGGTATGCGTTAACGGTGGGTTTGATTGACTTTGTTCTTATCGTTTATACTTTCTATCAAGGCTATGATTTCAGTAATCCTAATCTACAATTAGTGGAAAGCTATACATGGATACCTGATATTGATCTTAAATGGTCGGTGGGCGCTGATGGCATCTCCATGCCGTTAATTTTACTAACTGGATTTATTACTACCCTTGCTATTATGGCGGCTTGGCCTGTTAGTTTTAAACCTAAGTTATTCTATTTTCTCATGTTGGCAATGTATGGCGGACAAATTGCTGTATTTGCGGTGCAGGATATGTTACTTTTCTTTCTCGTTTGGGAGTTAGAACTTGTGCCAGTGTATCTCATCCTGTCTATTTGGGGCGGTAAACGGCGTTTGTATGCGGCCACCAAATTTATCCTTTATACGGCTGGAGGCTCGTTATTCATCCTTGTAGGGGCTTTAACCATGGCTTTTTACGGGGATACGGTGACATTTGATATGACTGCCATTGCTCAAAAGGATTATGGTTTAAATTTACAATTACTGCTTTATGGCGGTTTTCTCATTGCCTACGGGGTGAAGTTACCGATTTTCCCTCTCCATACTTGGCTACCTGATGCCCATGGGGAAGCGACAGCGCCCGCCCATATGTTATTAGCTGGAATCCTTTTAAAAATGGGGGGATACGCGCTGATTAGGATGAATGCCGGGATGTTACCTGACGCCCACGCTTATTTTGCTCCTGTTTTGATTATTTTAGGGGTAGTTAATATCATTTATGCTGCCTTTACTTCTTTTGCACAACGTAATTTAAAACGCAAAATTGCTTATTCGTCTATTTCTCACATGGGTTTTGTGTTGATTGGTATTGCTTCTTTTACTGATACTGGTATGAGTGGCGCTATGTTACAAATGATTTCCCATGGTTTAATCGGGGCGAGTCTGTTTTTTATGGTGGGCGCTACTTACGATCGCACCCATACTCTTTTATTGGATGAAATGGGCGGAGTTGGTAAGCAGATGAAGAAAATTTTTGCCATGTGGACAACTTGTTCTATGGCTTCTTTGGCTTTACCCGGTATGAGTGGTTTTGTGGCAGAATTAATGATATTTATTGGTTTTGCCACCAGTGACGCTTATAGCACTACTTTTAAGGTGATTATGGTGTCTTTGGCTGCGGTAGGGGTGATTTTAACTCCTATTTATTTATTATCTATGCTAAGGGAGTTAATGTATGGACCTGAAAATAAGGAATTAGTATCTCATAGTAAACTGATTGATGCTGAACCAAGAGAGGTATTTATTATTGCTTGTTTGTTGATTCCTATTATCGGTATTGGTTTATATCCGAAAATTGTTACGCAGATTTATGATAGTACCACTAACCAGTTAACGGCTTTATTGCGTCAATCTGTTCCTAATTTAACTACGGAAATTGTTGAGGAGAAAAACATGGAAGTGATTGCTCTTCAAGCGCCCTCCATCCCTAGCCCTGCTTCATTATCAAATTTTTAGTTTGGGCAAAGTAATAAGTAATGAGTAATAAGTAATAAGTTTTGATTGTTTTTGATGAAAAAAGATTTTCTCAGATTTTTTAGATAACAGCTAAAATTTCAAGAAGTAAAAATTTTTTGATACTTATAGGCTGAGGATCATAGCTAATTACATTCTCTTACTTTGAAACAGCCCTGTTGTCATTAATGGAGTAAGGGGGGAAGGGAAAATGGGGAAATTACGAATTATGAAATAATAATTTCCTTTGCCCCTTGCCCTTTGCCCTTTGCCCTTTTAAATAATTATCCTAAATAAAATGGAAAATCAAACCAGCGCCCTCACCCCCATCATCGAGTTAAAAGGAATCAAAAAAGCCTTTGGTAATGACGTCATTTTAGATGGACTTGACCTAAATATTTATCGGGGAGATGCCATGGTAATTATTGGACCATCAGGCACAGGAAAATCAACTATATTAAGAATAATTGCTGGTTTATTACTTCCTGACGAGGGGGAAATCTATGTCAATGGCAAAAAAAGAGTCGGTTTAATTGATGACCATGGTGACTCCATGGCTATTAGTATGGTATTTCAACAGGCAGCATTATTTGACTCTCTCACCGTCAGAGAAAATGTCGGTTTTCTTCTTCATCAACACTCTCGTTTATCTTCTCAAAAAATCGGTGAAATTGTGGATCAAAGTTTAGAAATGGTTGGTTTACCCAATAAAGGAGACCTTTATCCGGCGGAACTTTCTGGAGGCATGAAAAAAAGAGTTAGTTTTGCGCGCGCCGTCACTTTTAATCCCGAAAATGACGCAGAAAGACCAGAAGTTATCCTTTATGATGAACCAACCGCCGGACTTGATCCCATTGCTTCCACTGTCATCGAAGACTTAGTAACTGATTTAAGGGTGGAGTGCGCCGCTTGTCAAACTTATGTCATGGTAACTCACCAAGAAAGTACCATCAGAAGAACTGGTCAGAAAATAATTTTTTTGTATAATGGTAAGGTTCAATGGGAAGGTCAAGTAAGCGATATTGACAATACCGATAACGAATTAGTCAGACAATTTTTCAGCGCCCGTCGGGAAGGGCCTATTCAAGTAGTTTAAAGAGGTTTAACATGGCACGTTCAAGATTAGCAAGAGAGGGAACTTTAGGATTATTTATTATTCTTGGCGGTGTGATTTTTGGCGGTTTAGTTTTCTTTTTAAGGGG
The DNA here is from genome assembly GCA_015272165.1 of Cyanobacterium sp. T60_A2020_053. Classification (NCBI taxonomy): domain Bacteria; kingdom Bacillati; phylum Cyanobacteriota; class Cyanophyceae; order Chroococcales; family Geminocystaceae; genus Cyanobacterium; species Cyanobacterium sp. T60_A2020_053. The sequence continues at coordinate 111,356 of JACYMF010000058.1, read as the reverse complement.
CATGACTTTAGGACAAGATACCTACCAACTACGTCTGCAATTTGATAATGTGGGCGGTTTACGAGAAGGAGGCAGAGTATTATATCGAGGCATGGAAGTCGGTAAAATTACCGCCATTACACCAGATGTTAACGGTATTGAAGTCATAACCGACATCGATAGTACCTTAAAAATTCCCAAAGATTTATTAGTAGAAACTACCCAATCAGGGCTATTAGGGGAAATAATCATCACCATGTCACCTCAATCGCAACTCACTGACGGCGCGCGCCAAATTAATCCCCTTAGCCCAGAATGTAATGAACAAAACGAGATTATTTGCGATCAAGATGTGATTAAAGGACAGTTTAGCGGTGATTTAATCGCCAGCATGACCAAATTAACCGTATTATTGAGCGATCCTGTTTTTTTCGGGCAATTAAATCAAGCCGTAGTTAACACTGCTAAAGCAGGAGAAAATGTCGCCCTTCTCAGTAATGATTTATCAGCTTTTATAGCCTCCACTCGCAAAGACTTGGATAAACTCTCCACCGTTGCCGATAGTGTCATTGCTACTTCCGAATCTTTCGCCAATACCGCTAATGTCACCTCCGAGCAAATTAATCGCCTTGCGGATCAGTTTAGCACCACCGCCACAGAAATCAGCGCCCTCACCCGTAATACAAATGAACTGATAGAAAATAATAAATCAACTCTCAATGAAACTGTGGTGAGTCTCAGTGAAACCAGTAAAGAAGCCACACAGTTAATTAAAAATGCTAATAATGTGGTGGGAAAATTAGATCGTACACTAGATCAAGTTGACACGGTGGCAATGGCAGAAAATATTAATCAAGCCATCGCCAATTTAGAAACAATTACCAATAATTTAAACGCCGTTTCTCAAGAGTTGAATAACCCTACTAATTTAGTGGCTTTACAACAAACCCTCGACTCTGCTAGGGTAACATTTGCTAATACCGCTAAAATTACTTCAGATATAGATGACTTGACAGGAGATGCACAATTTAGGGACAACGTGCGCCGTTTAGTAGATGGTTTAAGTAGTTTAATCTCCTATACTGATATGTTAGAAAAACAAGTGGAGTTGGCCACAATTCTCCATGACGCCCAACAAATTACGGCAAAACAATCCACTTCTCCTCAAATTTTTCAATCCCAAAACTCTAACCATCAATTATTAAAATAAAAATGGCTCTATTACCTTGACGAATCTAAGCGCACATTTAAGTTTAATGGTGGAGGTAGGCAACGAGCAACAGGTAAGCGTTTAAGTCATAAGGCAAGGAGTTTAAACCCCTTGTTAATGGAATGGGTAAGTTAAATGCGTCTTAGCTTGTGATAAATTACTGGTTGTGAAAGGAAAAAAGGGAAAAACTCTCAATATCGTATGATAAAACATTTCCCTTGTTCATGGAGGCGAGAAACAAAAAATGTGGTTTATTGATCTGAAATGCACTGTAAAACAAAAAGAAAAAATTAACCATATACTAAAAAATCGTATAACCTAAGAGGTATAGAACAGATAAGAATTTCACATGGTAGAGCAAATAGTAACAAAACCCACCATCCAAGTAGAAGATGATCGCACAGGCATGAGCCCTGAAACCTTCAAAAGAGCGTTTTTAGATAATCTCTTTTACATTCAAGGTATCAACCAGAATAAAGCATCAAAATATGATTATTATGTCGCCCTCGCCTACACCATTAGAGACCGTATTTTACACCGTTTTCTGAAAACTAAGGAAACCTATCGAGAAAAAAACAGTAAATTAGTTTGTTATTTTTCCGCTGAATTTTTGATGGGTCGTCATTTGGGGAATAATCTTGTTAACTTGGACATTTATCAAGAAATTGAACAAGTTATCAGTGAATTAGATTTAGATTTAGAGGAATTATTAGAACAAGAACCTGATCCCGGTTTAGGAAACGGCGGTTTGGGGCGCTTGGCGGCCTGTTTCCTCGATTCCTTAGCTAGTTTAGAAATTCCTGCCATTGGTTACGGTATTCGCTACGAATTTGGGATTTTTTATCAGTTAATCCAAGATGGTTGGCAGGCGGAAATTCCTGATAACTGGTTGAGATTTGGCAATCCTTGGGAAATTCCTCGCCCTAATGAAACTATGCCTGTTAAATTAGGTGGTTATACCCAGCCCTATTGCGATTCTAAGGGTAATTGCCGGGTGTCTTGGATTCCTGATCGTACTGTCTTAGCAATTCCCCATGATACTCCTGTACCGGGTTTTAAAACTAATACGGTTAATCCTTTGCGTTTATGGAAGGCGGAAGCTAGTGAGGAGTTTAATTTTGAAGCCTTTAACGCTGGTAATTATGATCGGGCGGTAGAGGAAAAGATCAATTCTGAAACCATTTCTAAGGTGTTATACCCTAATGATAATACCCCGGCTGGTCGTGAGTTGAGATTGGCGCAACAATATTTCTTTGTGTCTGCTTCATTGCAGGATTTAGTAAAATTACACCTTAGTCGTAATGAGAGTTTGGCTAATTTCCATGAAAAAGTAGCGATTCAGCTTAATGACACTCACCCGGCTATTGCTGTGGCAGAGTTGATGCGTTTATTTGTGGATGAGTATGCCATGGATTGGGATAAGTCTTGGTATATTACCCAAAAAACTTTTGCTTATACTAACCATACTCTTTTACCTGAAGCGTTAGAAAAATGGTCAGTAAGTTTATTCAAACAGCTTTTACCCCGCCATTTGGAAATTATTTTTGAAATTAATTATCGTTTCCTCGAAGATGTGCGCACTTGGTATCCCGATCGAGAGGATTTATTAACTCAAGTGTCGATTATTGAGGAGGGCGCTGAACAAAAAGTGCGCATGGCTCATTTAGCCTGTGTGGGTAGTCATGCCATTAATGGGGTAGCGGCACTACATACGGAGTTGTTACAAAAAGAAACTTTGCGCGCTTTTGCCTTTTTGTGGCCCGAAAAGTTCTTTAATAAAACTAATGGGGTGACTCCTCGTCGCTGGATTTTGTTGAGTAATCCTGAGTTATCTAAATTGGTGACGGAAAAAGTGGGCGATGGTTGGTTAAAAGATTTAACCCAAATGCGCGGTTTAGAAAAATATATTGATGATGCTAAGTTTTGTCAACGGTGGCGCGCGATCAAGAAAGCTAATAAACAGAGGTTAGCTGAGTATATTTTCAAAAAAATGGGCATCGAGGTGGATGTCAATTCGATTTTTGATGTACAAGTTAAGCGGATTCATGAATATAAGCGCCAACATTTAGCGGTTTTAAATATCATCGCTCTTTATAATCGTATTAAAGAAAATCCAGATGTGGATATTGTGCCTCGTACGTTTATTTTTGGCGGTAAAGCGGCGCCCGGCTACTTCATGGCAAAATTGATCATTAAATTAATCAACAGTGTAGCAGATGTGGTTAATAAAGACCCTGATGTGCGCGGTCGTATTAAGGTGGTTTTCTTGCCTAATTTTAATGTTTCTTTGGGTCAAAAAATTTATCCGGCGGCTGATTTATCGGAACAAATTTCTACGGCGGGGAAGGAGGCTTCTGGTACTGGTAATATGAAATTTGCTATGAATGGTTCATTAACCATTGGTACTTTGGATGGTGCTAATATTGAAATCCGTGAGGAGGCGGGCGCTGAAAATTTCTTCTTGTTTGGTTTAACGGCGGAGGAAGTGGGTCAAACGAAGGCAAATGGCTATAATCCTATGGATTACTATAATAATAATCCTGAGTTAGCCCAAGTAATTAACCGTATTCGTGATGGTTATTTCAGTCATGGCAATCGGGATTTATTTAAGCCTATTGTGGATGATTTGTTGGGGAGTGATCAATATATGTTGATGGCTGATTTCTCGGCTTATGCGGATTGTCAAGATAAGGTGGCGGAGGCTTATCGTGATCAAGAAAAATGGACGAAAATGTCTATTTTAAACAGCGCCCGTATGGCGAAGTTTTCTAGCGATCGCACTATCCGAGAATACTGTAAGGAAATTTGGGAGGTGGACTCGGTTAATATTGAGTTAGAGGATTAATTTCCTAGGTGGAGGGCGCTTTTCACCTTGATACTTAAATCAAGCGCCCTCCACACCCCCGACAAAACTGGTTACTTCTTGCTTAAAATAACAGTTAACCAACTGTTACACTACGCTCTATTAATAATTACTAATCCTACTCAATTATCAATTTTCTCCACTGGTTATAAGTCTACCCACGGTTTTTTGACTATCCGTAAAAGTTTTTCTAGCTACTCTTTGAATGTCATCGGCAGTAATCCCATTAATCGCCTCTAAACGAGTGAAAATATTACGCCAATCTCCAGTTTTGGCTTGATATTGTGCTAGTAAATTTGCCATTCCTGCATTAGAGTCAAGAGAGCGCAATAAGTTAGCTGTTGCTTGAGTTTTAACTCTCATTAGTTCTTCTTCCATTACTAAATCGTTTTTTAGTTTTTCTATTTCTTGATCTAGAGCTTTTTCCAACTCGGCGGAGGATTTATTGGGAGCTAAGACAGCATAAAATACCATTAAGTTAGAATATTTATCACCGGGAAATCCAGTAAAACCAGAAGCACTTAGGGCTACTTTTTGGTTTTCGACCAAGGATTGATATAAGCGGGAAGTGCGCCCGTCACTCAAGATAGAGCCAATCATGTCATAGACTAAATAGTCTGGGTCATTGAGATTAGGGATATGATACCCTTCAAAGTATAGAGGTTGAGAAGGATATTTTACTTCTACTGTTCTTGTTTTTGTTTGTATTGGTTCATTAATACTAAGCAAGTCTGGTTTAACGGTTTTAGGAAAACGCCCAAAATACTCTTGAGCAAAAGTTTTTACTTGGTTAGGTGTCACATCTCCCACGATAGCAATGGTGATGTTACTACCGCCGTAATAACGATTAAAAAAGTCGGTAACGTCTGATATGGTTAGATTTTCAATGTCTGATCGATACCCAATTACTGGGCGACGGTAAGGATGAGAAACAAAGGCAGTGTCTAAAAATTGTTCTACCATTTTACCGATAGCAGAATTATCGGTGCGTAGTTTTCTCTCTTCTAAAATTACTTGTTTTTCTTCATAAAATTCTCGAAAAACTGGGTCTAAAAATCGATTGGATTCTAAATACATCCATAATTCTAATTTATTACTAGGAAAGTTGTAAAAATAGGCAGTATAGTCAGCAGAAGTAGCAGCATTTAAACCTACTCCTCCTTCAATTTCTACAATTTGTCCAAATTCATTTTGTTTAACGTATTTTCTGGCTTCTTGATTTAATTTTTGAAATTTAGTTTCTAGTTCATTTAACTTGATTGAGTTATTATTTTTTTTAGCTATTTTTATTTGTTGAAAAAGCTGATCTAATTCTGCTAATATGGGTTTTTCTGCTTGATAATTAATGGTACCAATTTCTGATGTACCTTTAAACGCTAAATGTTCGAGGAAGTGCGCTACTCCTGTTTTCCCTTCTGGTTCATCAACTCCACCTACATCTGCATAGGTTACGAAGGAGGTGACGGGCGCTTGATGATTTTCTAAAATAATAAATTTCAAGCCATTATCAAGGGTAAACTCACTAACTTTATTCTTAAATTGTTCTAGGTAAGGAGTAATAGAAATTTCTGAGTTAAAGTTATCTGTTTTTGCTTGTAAATTGAAAGGAAATACTTGCCAAATAAAAGTTATTAATAGCAGGAATGAGAAAAATTTTTTAATCTTCATATAATAAATTTTAAAACCAAAAAAGTTGAGTATAGGACAAAAAAAGAAAAGCAATATAAAGTAATATCAAATCCGAGTTATCAATTACAATTAAATGAATTAGATTTATTGCATAGAAATAGTTAAAAAAGTAACTTTAGCTAATCATCTTAACTTACAAGAACTCTACCAAAAGTATCAAAGTTGAAATAATGCTATTTCTCCTAGTTATTATCATATATTTTGACTTCCGTTACAAATTTCATCATCAGCAGATGTCTGATCAAGACTAAAAATAGTCTCTCAAAATTAATTTAGAAATGATTTACTGATAGTTTAGTTTTTTCTTTCAATGGTAAAACTATTAATTTTTTCTGTCGATACATTTAGAAATCTCCGTAATAACAACTTCTTCTTTAGAAAATTTCAGATCAAGATGAACAAGTGCGGTTTTCCCTCTTGACCATTCAAATGAGAATTATGTTAAGTTTAGTTAAGAATAAATTGTTAAAATCGTTAATAATTAGATAACAAACCTAGAAAGTAGATTAAAAACTTTCTAAAACATATAAAGAGGATTTAGAGAAAATGAAAACACCCTGGCGCACGATATTACTCTGGGCGATTCCCTTCTTAATAGTAGGGTTCTTTTTGTGGCAAGGTAGTTTTGCTACCACCAATATGAGTGATACAGCCAATAATACCGCAAGTACCCGAATGACCTACGGCAGATTTTTGGAATATATCGATAAGGGTCGAGTTAGTAGCGTTGATCTCTATGAGGGAGGGCGTACCGCTATTGTGGAAGCTATCGATCCCGAATTACGTCAAGTACAACGTTTAAGAGTTGATTTACCCGGCACTTCCCCCGAATTAATCACCAAATTAAGAGAGTCTGGTATTAGTTTCGATACTCACCCCATGCGTAATGAAGGGGCAGTATGGGGCATTTTGGGTAATTTAGTTTTCCCTGTGTTGTTAATTGCTTCTTTATTTTTCCTTTTCCGCCGTTCTAGCAATATGCCGGGCGGACCTGGACAAGCGATGAATTTCGGTAAATCAAAAGCGCGCTTTCAAATGGATGCTAAAACTGGTGTTAAATTTGATGATGTTGCTGGTATTGATGAAGCCAAAGAGGAATTACAAGAAGTGGTAACTTTCCTCAAACAGCCTGAAAAATTCACGGCGGTGGGCGCCCGTATCCCCAAGGGTGTCTTATTGGTAGGACCTCCCGGAACTGGTAAAACTTTACTAGCTAAAGCTATCGCTGGGGAAGCTGGTGTACCTTTCTTTAGTATTTCTGGTTCAGAATTTGTAGAAATGTTTGTGGGTGTGGGCGCTTCACGGGTGCGTGATTTGTTCAAAAAAGCCAAAGAAAATGCGCCTTGTTTGATCTTTATTGATGAGATTGACGCTGTTGGTCGTCAGAGGGGCGCTGGTATCGGTGGCGGTAACGATGAAAGAGAGCAGACTTTAAACCAATTACTCACGGAAATGGATGGTTTTGAAGGCAATACTGGTATTATCGTCATTGCTGCTACTAACCGCGCGGATGTATTAGATTCTGCTTTAATGCGTCCGGGTCGTTTTGACCGTCAAGTGATGGTTGATCCCCCTGATTTCAAGGGCAGATTAGGGGTTTTAGATGTTCACGCGCGCAATAAAAAGTTAGCGCCCGAAGTATCTATCGAAACCATTGCCCGGCGCACTCCCGGTTTCAGTGGTGCTGATTTAGCTAATTTACTCAATGAAGCAGCCATTTTAACCGCTCGTCGTCGCAAGTCGGAAATTACCATGAGTGAAATCGATGCGGCGGTAGATCGTGTTATCGCTGGTATGGAAGGCACTCCTTTAGTAGATAGCAAAAGTAAGCGTTTAATTGCTTATCACGAAGTCGGTCATGCTATTGTGGGTACTTTATTAAAAGATCATGATCCTGTGCAAAAAGTTACTCTTATCCCCAGAGGACAAGCTCAAGGTTTAACTTGGTTTACTCCTAATGAAGAACAGGGTTTGACTACCAAAGCTCAATTAATGGCGCGCATCGCCGGTGCTATGGGTGGTCGTGCGGCTGAAGAAGAAATCTTTGGCGATGATGAAGTGACCACGGGCGCTGGGGGTGACTTACAGCAAGTGACGGGCATGGCACGTCAAATGGTAACTCGTTTTGGCATGAGTGATATGGGGCTTCTTTCTTTGGAAGGGCAAGGGGGAGAAGTATTTTTAGGCGGTGGTTTTATGAACCGAGCGGAATATTCTGAGGAAAGTGCTTCTCGCATTGATGCTCAAATTCGCATGATTGCTGAACATGGTCATCAAATGGCACGTCAAATCATCCGAGATAATCGGGAAGTCATTGATCGTTTAGTTGATCTTTTGATTGAAAAAGAAACCATTGATGGTGATGAATTTCGTCAGATTGTAGCTGAATATACGGAAGTACCTGAAAAGGAACAGTTTGTGCCTCAGCTATAAGCTAGAAGGTGTTACCCTCACCCCAACCCCTCTCCCAACCGCAGGGGATTTTCAAAGTCAGGATCAAAATTGATTTGTTTTTGACAAGAAGACAATATAAGGATGATCCCCCCCAACCCCCCTTAAAAAGGGGGGAGATTCAGGGAGACAGGAGGATTTTTTACTATTAATTGATTTATTAGTAGTTAAAAACCTCTGAATTTCAGATTATTGGCTAGTTTGAGAAACTAACATTTTTGAGAATGAAAACGCCCTGCTCCCATAGGAGAGGGGCTTTTTGTTTTTTAATACCTCAGTTCGATGCAAGAATGCCTGATAAGGGCAGGTTTCAGGTGTAATTTTCAGACGATGATATGATTCGAGCAAAAAATTGAACCGAAAAAATCAATTAAGATATATTTTTTGTCAATTCTTTCCCCTAATACCTAACACCTGATACCTGACACCTTTACAGCACCGAAAATTTTATCTCGAACTCAGGTTTTAATGGTATTAAAATGAGGGATAAACAGTGCTAGAAAAACCTGTGGCTTTAAATTGCTTGAGTTTCAAGGGAGTAGGTTGATTAGATGGCACACTAATTCTTAACTCAAATTCATGTAAACCCGGTTCTACTTCTTTCAGCGCCCCTAACCGAGTGCGATTTTGTAGGGCTGGTTCATTATTAGCATCATAAATCCGACCAAAAACATCGGCATCATAAAGGGTTTTACCTGAAGTGTTATTGGTTTTGCCTGTGACGAGGTAACAAGTAGCTGGAAGGGCGCTACCGCCACTGGTGACGCTTCCTTCACCCACTCCAGCAGGACAATCTTTATAATCCACATCCACAATTTTTATTTGAATCAAGGCTTCGGCGGAGGGCGCTGTTATGATACTTCCCAATAAACAGAAAATGCTCACCATGACAATAATCGCCAATTTTTTCAACATAAATATTTTTCCCATAATTCGTTACTTTGATTATATAGCCTCAGTTCGATGCAGGAATGCCTAATAAGGATAGGCTTCAGGTTGGAGGTTTCAGGTGTAATTTTTAGATGATGATATAATTCGAGCCAAAAATTGAACTGAAAAAATCAATTAAGATATGTTTTTTGTCAATTTTTTCACCTAATATCTAACACCTGATTGCCCATTATCAATTGTCAATTTTTCATTAGTATTTTAAAAATTTCTTCCCCTGCTTTTTCGCTACCGGAAGTAATACCTTGATCTAAAACTTCTTGCATTTCTTGATATTTTTGAGCCATTTTTAGTTGTCTTTTTTCATTAAGTAAAAAATCTAATGATTCTCTAACAATATTCTCAACATTAGCTTTTTCTTGTAGTAACTCTGGCACAATTTCTTCTTCTAAAATTAAATTAACAGGAGAGATGAAGGGCGCTGAGAAATTAAAAAATTTTCTACCTACCCAAATAGTGAAAGGTTGTACTTTATAGATTACCACTTGAGGAATTTTTAATAGTCCTAATTCTAAATTAACTGTGCCTGATTTAGTAATAGCTAAATCTAAAATAGGAAATAAATCAAGGGTATCCCCTTCAAAAAGATTAATTTCGATACCATAAGATTTGATCATTTCTTGGATTAAATTTTTATATTTAGGGAGAGAAATCGGTAAATAAAAACGAGCATTAGGGACTTTTTCTTTTATTTTTACTGCCGATTCTAGCATTACGGGGAAAAGATATTTTAATTCTTGTTGACGAGAAGCCGGAAGTAAACCGATGTTATAATGTTTATCGTCTGCGGTGATACCTAATTTAGCTTTAGCTGTAGCGGTGGAGGGTGCTTTTTTCATGCGTGGAATAAGGGGATGCCCTACATAAGTGCTATTTACGCCCTTACTTTGATAAAATTTTGCTTCTGCTGGAAAAATAGCCAATACTTGATCGGTAACACTAACTAATTGTTTAACATTTTGTTCAATGGGTGTCCAAACCCAATACTGAGGTGCAATATACCAAATAACGGGAATATGAGGAAAATTCTGCTTCATGAAGGTGGCTATACCCAGATTTGGTCCTAAATAGTCAATTAAAACTACCGCATCAGGAGGATCATTTTTTAAAAATTGTTTGGCTTTCTGTTGTACTTGCCATGTAGGTATAATAAAAGGTATCGATTCTAGTAAACCTACTGAGCCGATAGCGGTGGTATCGCCGATTAAAAGCGCCCCTCCCCGTGCCATTTTTTCTCCCCCTAGCGCACTTATCCTCAGAGTTAAACCTTGACTTTTACTTTGACTATAGAGAGATTCTACGAGCATACCACCTTGTAAATCCCCTGATACTTCCCCCGTACTAATAAAAATGTGCATAATTAATGAATTATGAATTATGAATTATGAATTTTCGCCCTATCTGCCTTTGTCCCTTTCTTTTGTAACACCCCAACACCATAATATCTAATAGATGTAACAGTGGAAACCTATAAAGCGCTCGAAATTTGGCAAAAATCAGTAACTTGGCTTAAATCTCGCCATTTTGGGCAAAATTCCATTTCAACTCGTTACGCTTTGGTGGAAGCCGCTTTGATTGGAGTCTTCTCTGCTTCCTCCGCTTTACTCCTCAAACAGGGCGTCGGTTGGTTAGGGGGTATTCGTGTTAGTTTAGCTAATCAATGGGGCGCCCTCCTCGTTTTACCATTATTCGGCTTAGGTTTCGGTATCATCACGGGTTTACTCTTGGAATATGTTTCCCCTACTTCCGGCGGTGGTGGCATTCCCCAAGTTAAAGCCTCCTTGGCACGTCATCCGATTCCTTTATCATTAAAAGTCGCCGTTGTCAAGATTATTGGCACAATTCTAATGTTAGGGGCTGGACTAACCCTAGGAAGAAGAAGCCCCACTGTGCATATTGGTGCGGCTTTGGCCGCTGAATTAACCCGTTATGTACCCACATCTCCTGAGCATAGAAGGCAAATGATTGCCGCAGGGGCGGCGGCTGGATTGGCAGCTGGATTTAATACCCCCATTGCAGGGGTGTTATTCGTGGTGGAAGAGTTGATGCGGGATGTTTCTAATCTTACCCTTGAAACCGCTATTGTGGCTTCTTTTACGGGCGCTGTGGTGTCTTTAATTTTACAGTCTCCAGATTTACGTTTACCTTCTAGTTTGTTGGCGTTGGAAAATCTACAATTTTCCCCCTCTGATATTCCCTTGTATTTAATTCTCGGTATTTTAGGGGGGGTGTTAGGGGCGCTGTTTAATCGTGGTGTCTTAAAAAGTGTCCGTTTTAATCAAAGTCTCAAATTACCTTTAGCGGTGAAAATCGGTTTAACCGCTTTATTTTGTGGCACAATTATCGCTTTATTACCGCCTTTTTTTCGAGATAATGCTGGTTTGAGGGAATTTTTGGTGCGCGGGGAATTGTCTTGGCAACAAACAGCTTTAGCTTTAGTAGCTCATTTTAGTTTAACCATTATCATGGCAGGGACAAGGGCGCCGGGGGGATTATTCGCTCCAGCTTTAATTATGGGGTCTTCCCTCGGTTATTTGGTGGGGGATATGGCACAATATTTTACGGGCATTGATGCGAGCACTACTTTTGCTTTAGCAGGGATGGGCGCTGTATTTACGGGTGTAGTACGAGTGCCTGTTACTGCTATTGTCATGATTTTTGAGTTAAATGCTAATTTTAATTTGGTTTTACCGTTAATGATTACTTGTGCGGTGGCTTATATTAGTGCGGAAACCATCCAAAAAGGCTCGATGGATCAGCTATTATTGCAAAATATGGGTTTTGATACGGATGAATATAATACCAATCCTGCCCAGTCAAAAGGTTTTTTAGAACAATTAACGGCTTCTGGAGTAATGCAAACTCAAGTAGAAAGTGTTTCTCCTGATTTACCAGTGGTGGAGTTATTAGAGTTGATGTCTTTATCTTCCCATCGAGGTTTTCCAGTGGTGCAAGATAATCGAGTGGTGGGAATTGTGACACAGTCAGATTTAGCAACGGTTTGTAATCCTTCCTCTTCTCTGTTGACGAGGGAAATTATGACGACTAATCCCATTACCGTAGCGGAAAATACTTCTTTAAGTAATGTTTTATATTTTCTTAATCGTTATCAATTATCAAGGTTGCCTGTGACAGAGGAAGGGCGCTTGGTGGGGATTATTACTCGTACTGATATTATTAGAGTAGAGGTGGATGAGTTAAAGGCTGATATAGCCATTAAGCCTCAAGTTTTTTATACAGTATATCAAAGTCGTTCTCCTAGTACGGGCAAGGGAACAATTTTAGTGCCGGTTTCTTTAGAAGATGATTACCAAAGTTTAGCAAAAATTGCCATTGCTATTGCCTTACATTATGATTATGAAATTGAATTTATTAAAGTTATTAAGATTGCTAAACATTTAGCACCCCATAATACTTATGTGGAAACAAAAACCGCTCGGAATATGATGATGAGTTTAGAAAAAATGGGAACTAACTCTAATGTGCAAACTCATACTAAAATAGTTATTAGTCATCATCGTACTGGATTTTTATTAGATGTTATTAAGCGAAAAAAAATTAGTATTTTAATGATGGGTTGGGGAAAAAATTCCGCTTCTCAAGAGTTTATTTTTTCTCATTTAGTGGATAATTTGATTACTCAAGCACCTTGTGAATTAATTTTAGTAAAACTTGGCAAAAAATCTACTTATCCTCATAATTTAATAGCCAGGGGTAGTTGTTTAGTACCAATGGCTGGAGGTCCTAATGCGAGGGAGGGGTTAAAATTATTACCGGCTTTTCTCAATCTCTATCATCGTGGTAATTTGCCTCCTGTGTGGTTAACAAAGGTATATCATCCTGATTGCAAAGATATTGACTTGACTGATTTACAGTTGGGAGTGCAACAGTTACAGTGCGAAGTGGATACGGTGGTAAAACTTCTTTCTGTAAGTTTTGATTCGGTGGTGAATGGTATTGAATGGGTAGCAAAAAATCAGAATGCTGAATTAGTGGTGATGGGCGCTTCGAGAGAAACTCTTTTACAACAGGCTTTTCATGGTAATATTCCTGATGCTATCGCTTCTCATCTTGATACCACAGTGATTTTAATTCGTTTGCCATCTTAATAGTTAGGTGGTGCTGAAAAAGTATTTTGGTGAGGGGAGGTGTCAGGTTTCGGGTGTCGCGGTGAAATGCTTATAGATAAAAGAGTTAAGCCAAATAGTTATTTTTCATAAATGGCTCATTTGTATCAATAATTTTTGATGGAAAAGAAGGAAATACAGTATTTTTCCATTCCAATCAAAAATTCTAAATTCTACATTCTACATTCTACATTCCCTTCACGACAACACTTTTCAGCAAAGCCTAATTATTTATTCACTGCAGGGGTTATTTTTTAGTACAATAAAACTGATTTTAACTATAAATTGTGAGAGTCAAAAAATGCGTGTTTATGTGCTGTTGTATAATGCAGGGACTGACAATGAGGGAATCCATACCCTACAAATGAAGGATCAAGATTTTGTGTTAATGTTTGAATCAGAAGATGATGCCACTCGTTACGCATTACTTTTAGAAGCCCAAGATTTTCCAGTGCCTTCGGTGGAAAGTATTGATAGGGAAGAAATAGAAGAGTTTTGTCAAACGGCAAGTTATCATACTAAGTATGTTAGCGAGGGGATGTTAGAAGTTCCACCTGAACATAATGTAGAACAAACGGACTGGGATATAAATGGGAAACCACAAGCGCCCCTCACCAGTGAATCATCACCAGCAGATATGTCGGCATTTGAATTGGAACGTATTCGCCGTCAATTAGAAAATTTACTTTAACGAAGGTGTCAAAAAGGCAAAGGGCAAAGGTAAATTTTACAGCGCATTTCAAATGAATAAACCACGTTTTTTGTGTCTCGCCTCGATGCGCAAAGACGCAAAGATAATATTTGTAATAATCCAAAGTGTGGTTTAAGGAAATGAAAACTGCTGTAAGATAGCTTGAACTAAGGTAAAATACAATTGAATTTAGTAATATTAAAAAGAAAATGGGAGAATCAAAACGTAGAAAAGCACAATTAGGGGAAGAATACGGCAAAGAAGAAAGATTTATCTCTTGGCTACCTCTGACCAAAACTCAAGCCTCTGAGGCTTATCAATTAACCACGAGAGGGGCTTGGATTGGCATAGTCGCACTATTTATCACTTGGTTAATTGTGCGGTTTTTTGGTCCAGCTTTCGGTTGGTGGCAAGTATATTAAAATGAGGAATATTCTGATTACGGGGGGCGCTGGTTTTATTGGCTCTAATTTCGTCAATTACTGGGCGCAAAACTTTCCTGAAGATCGTATTGTAGTGCTAGACGCGCTAACCTACGCTGGAAATTTAGCCAACCTCAAAGGAGTGATAAATCAAGAAAATTTTTGTTTTGTACAGGGTAATATCTGTCAGCGCCCGTTAGTAGATAAAATTCTTCGGGAAGAAGCCATTACTCATATTGCCCATTTTGCGGCTGAATCCCATGTGGATCGCTCAATTTTAAGTCCTGCCGACTTCATCAATACCAATGTTATGGGTACATTTACCCTCTTAGAAAGTTTCCGCCATCATTGGTTAGCCCAAAATCAACCATCCCATTATCGTTTTCTTCATGTCTCCACCGATGAGGTTTACGGTAGTTTAAGGGAAAATGATCCTCCTTTTACAGAAACCACTGCCTACGCTCCCAATAGTCCTTATTCCGCCTCAAAAGCCGGTAGTGATCACCTCGTCAGAGCATATTATTACACCTACAATTTACCCACTTTAATTACTAATTGCTCTAATAATTACGGTTTTTTTCACTATCCTGAAAAACTGATTCCCCTCATTTGTACCAATATTCTTTTAGGGAAACCTCTACCTATCTATGGTGATGGGCAAAATGTGCGAGATTGGTTATTCGTTTTGGACCATTGTCGGGCGCTGGAAGCTGTCATTAATAAGGGAAAAATAGGCGAAACTTATAATATTGGTGGTCATAATGAAATTAAAAACATTGATTTAGTAAAATTAATTTGCTCAATTATGGACGAAATCGCTCCTGATTTACCCGTTAAACCCAGTAGTAAATTAATCACCTTCGTAACAGATAGAGCTGGTCATGATCGCCGTTATGCCATCGATAATAGTAAAATAACCAGAGAATTAGCATGGCAACCCCAATATACTCTGGAAACAGGCTTAAAAATTACTTTGCAGTGGTATTTAGACCATAAAGACTGGTGGCAACCACTTAAATAAGAGTTGACAAGAAGGTGGTGTCGTGAAGGGAATGTAGAATTTAGAATTTAGAATTTAGAATTTTTGATTGGGATGGAAAAATACAGTATTTTTAGAGAAAAAAGGCTATTTTTGGAACTTTTTTAAGATTCTATTGTACTTAGGGTCTGCTGAATAAATCAGAAAGCTATTAAAATCAAAGGTTTAGAGACACTATATTTACAAAAAAGTGCGCATTTTTGGCAATTTTGACTTAAAAACTGAGCATTTCAAATCTAATTATTCACAATACACTTGTGTTTTCGTTAAAAATATAACGCTTCAAAACCTTTATTTTTCATTCTTTAACCTGACACCTGATGCCTGATACCTATCCTCATCGAAAGACTTTTTCAGCAACACCTACTTAAAATCTTTGTTTAATATCAAGTCCGTTTGATCAGCCGAAGGCTGCCGCTGCGCGATCACTTACAAATTAGTAATATCAATATCTTAGTTCAATTTATTGAACAAAAAACTGTTGGTTCCGTGTAATTCATTACACGGTGGGTAAAGTGCGAAGAGAAAATCTATTTGTAACAGATTATCCGAACTTGATATTAGATTGATTATTGTTGGGTTACGCTTTGGCTAACCCAACCTACAAATTTATTAACTAGGATTTTTGCAGGGTGAAACAGGCATCTTGCCCGTATTTCTGGAGAGGTCTATTATAAAACCTGCGCCCTCAACCATGCCACAGGAAGATAAAACATCTTATTCGGAGTAGGCACAAACGCGCGTCGATTGAAAACATCATAATTATTCTTCTCAATTACATCAAGGATACCTTGATATAACATAAGGGCAGACCACACAGGCCAGCGCCCGTCAGCGTTTAAAGAGCGTATCCCCCTTTCCGCATCTTGGTAATACTGTTTAGCTCGATCAATCTCAAACTTCATCAGATTACGCCAACGATCATCAATAACCTTATTAAATAAATCTTCCTCAGTATAATCAAAACGAGCAAGGTCTTCGAGGGGTAAATAAATGCGATCACGATCAATATCTTCCCCCACATCACGCAAAATATTGGTCAACTGATTAGCAATACCCAAAGCCACTGCCTCAGTCTCAGGAATTTTTACCATCTGATCCGCCCAAGGAACTTGACTATAAGGAGTATCAACCCCCAAAACGGCTGAAGACATTATCCCCACTGTACCAGCTACCCGATAACAGTAGAGATTTAACTCCTCAAAAGTTTGGTAACGATTACGATATAAGTCCATTCTTTGTCCGGCTATCATGTCCCGATAGGGTTGAATATCCATAGGAAAACGTTGCAGAGTGTCCACCAGTGCCACGTCTGGATCATCCATCGCTTGACCTGCGAACACTGACTCTAGCTGTTTTTCCCACCAGTCAAGGGTTTCAGGTGTTGTTAACTTAGCTTGAGGACCATCTACTAATTCATCGGTGCGACGACACCAGACGTAAATCGCCCAGATAGCTTTTCTTTTCTCCTTCGGCATCAATAATGTACCAAGATAGAAGGTTTTAGAATATTTTGCCGTGATTTGGCGACAATACTCATAGGATTCCTCGACAGAGATTAGGGGGTGTTTTGGTTGTAATGTTTTAGGCAGTTGCAGCATTCATTCCTGCTGAAATAGTTACTAAATTGACGTTTAAATTTAAAAATAATGACAATTTTTTAGTATTGTCTCACTTTCTGACCCATTTTGATTATTTTATTTAATTAGGGGTTACGCACTGATTCAAATGTTAAGTTAAGGGAGGTTTCAGGTAGCAGGTATTAGGTTTCAGGTTTAAAACCCTTCCCTAAATAGACTCTTGTACAAAAAAAAGATCAATAAACATAAGTTTCTTGTCAATTCTTTAACCTAACACCTAACACCCGACACCCGACACCAACAATGAAATATCTAATTAATTTTACTTACTCACTTAAATTAGCTAACCAAACTTGGTTCAGCCGTAGCGCCCTTCACCGCAGAAAAAGCCGTATCATGAACCGCATGGGCGGTTAATTTCCCTGATAAAACAGCGCCCTCCATACTACCAAGATATTCCTGCATAGTATAACTACCAGAAAGGAAGAAATTAGCCACAGGAGTAGCTTGACTGGGGCGAAAAGCCTGTCTGCCGGGAATTGCTTTATAAACTGAGCGGGGAGTTTTGAGAACTTTTGCTTTCCTTACCTTCGCCACATGGGGAATTTGCTCAGGAAAAAGTTTAGCCAACTCATCCATGGTTGCTTCGATAATTGCCTCATCAGATTTATTGATCCATTCCTGCGCTGGTGCTAAAACTAGCTCTAACATAGAACGATCTGGATCATAATATTCCTTTGTAGTCACGCTCATATCAGCATAAACGCTTAAAATAGGAGAGCGTGAGAATAATAATTGATCCACCTCAGTTAATTTAGTATCAAACCAAATTTGCACGTTAATTACTGGCACACCTTCCAAACCTTCCAATTTTTGAAAGAAAGGATCATTTTGCCATGCTTTTGGAGTTAATAACTTCATGGCATCCACTGACATAGCCGACACATAAGCATCTGCTTCGATAATTCTTTCTGGATTACCTTGAATACCTCTAATAATAAAATGTTTTACTGTACCATCATCATTTAAAACAATTTCTTTTAAAGGTGAATTGAGATGAACTTCTCCCCCCTCAGCGGTGACATAATCAGCAATGGGTTGACATAATCTTTCGGGGGGCGCGCCATCGAGAAAAGCAATTTTTGAGCCGTAGCGCTCTTGTAAGAATTTATTTAACGCCGTTAAGATGATGGTAGCGGAAACATCTTCAGGATTGATAAAAGTTAAGGCTTTGGAGGCGGCAATAAAAATATCGGTATTGACTTCCTCATCGATACCTTGACGGCGTAACCATTCAATGAGGCTATATTTATCCATATCCTCGACATATTGTTGTCCTCTGATGATAGCCGGAAATAAGCCGATGGCAAAACGGATTTTTTGTCCCCAAGTTAGCATATCGTTATTACGCAAAATTGAGGCAATGACGTTGAAGGGCGCTGGAATATCAGGCACATCAAAACGGGAAAGAGTACCGGGTTTTTCGGGTTGGTTAAAGATTAGAGTGTGTTGTTTCCACTGCAAACGGTCTAAAATATTTAACTCGCCCATGAGTTGTAACATATTAGGGTAAGCGCCGAAAAAAGCGTGTAAACCTGTTTCTAGCCAGTCGCCATCCTCATCTTGCCAAGCACCCACCAAACCGCCCAGCACGTCACGACTTTCTAATAAAATAGGTTGATGTCCTAAATCCGTTAAATATTTGGCGCAAGATAACCCTGCTAACCCTCCTCCTGCTATTGCTACTCGCATCTTTTTTTTTCTTCTACTAACTTGTTTCTTTATTTCATTTTAGTAGTATTTATTCACATTTCGTAATATTTTTTTAATTTTTACTTAATTATCACCTGAGTTCAAGATAAAATTTTTGATGTTGTAAAGGTGTCAGGTATCGGGTGTTAGGTATTAGGTGAAAGAATTGACAAAAAAAAATATCTTAGTTGATTTTTTCAGTTCAATTTTTTGCTTGAATTATATCATCGTCTGATAGTTACACCTGAAACCTGCAACCTGCAACCTACCCTTATGAGGCATTCTTGCATCGAACTGAGGTAATTATCAATTGTCCATTGCTTTTTCATATTTGACAAAATACAGAAAATTAGCTAAGATAGTAAGCTGTTTAAGTCAAAATATATTAAATTGGCTCAAGCCGAAGACAGCAGGAGCGTAAGCGCTTAAAAATTCCTGCCTAGGTTGATGCAGATAATTATGATAAGTGAACCGACATCAGAAAACGGTGAAGGGCGCTGGATTATATAAAAATTTTATCTCTAAATCATCAACCAAGAACCCGGCTAGAAATAGTTAGGGTTTTTTGTTTTTTAAACGTTGTCGAGAGTTTTATCTAACTCAGACAACCAATGTAAACACCCCGGAGGTGAGAACAATATCTAAATCCCTTGAAAGCAAACAAAAAGAGGTAGCTTCCATCAAGGAGTTACTATCCGAATCTCAGTTAGCGTTAGTCATCGACCATCAAGGGCTTAGTGTTGCGGAAATTAGCGATTTGCGTAATCGTCTGCGTGAAAACGGCAGTATTTGTAAGGTGACGAAAAACACTCTTATGAGTAAAGCTGTAGAAGGCGACGCAAATTGGGAACCCATCAACGAATTTTTGAGAGGTTCTTCCGCCTTCATTTTAACCAATGCTGAGAATATCGGCAGTGCGGTGAAAGCCTTTCAGGCATTCCAAAAAGATCGCAAAAAAAGCGATTGTCGTGGCGGTGTCATGGAAGGAAAAGCCCTTACTAAAGATGAAGTCAAAGCCCTTGCCGATTTACCCACCAAAGAGCAACTTATCGCTCAAATTGCTGGTTCTATCAATGCTATTACCGCCAAAATTGCGCGTAGCATCAATGAAGTGCCTAGTGGTTTGGCGCGCGCCGTGGATGCTGTAAAGTCTCAACAAGAAGACGCAGCCTAGATTTAACGTTTTTGCCTTGTCTAGTTATTTACCATAGGAGATCGATTTTAATTATGTCTGATAAAGTAAACAGTATTGTTGAAGAATTAAAAACTCTTACCCTTTTAGAAGCGTCTGAGTTAGTTAAACAAATTGAAGAAGTATTCGGCGTAAGTGCAGCAGCGCCCGTCGGCGGTATGATGATGGCGGCTGCCCCTGCGGCTGCGGCTGAAGAAGTAGAGGAGCAAACTGAATTTGATGTTATCCTCGAAAGTTTCGGTGATTCTAAAATGAATGTACTTAAAGTAGTTCGTGGTATCACTGGCTTAGGCTTAAAAGAAAGCAAAGAGTTAGTAGAATCTGCACCTAAAGCAGTTAAAGAAGCTACTAGCAAAGAAGATGCCGAAGCTATCAAGAAACAATTAGAAGAGGCGGGTGCTAAGGCTTCCATCAAATAATTTTTTTCTTCTGTCTCAATGTTAACCCCTTTCCTATGTGGAGAGGGGTTTTTTATTAGTTTAGTTAATTCAGTTTTATCTACGTTTTAAACCCTTGACTTTGATAACATAGAATAAAAAGTTTAAACATATTATGTAATAAAAATATGAATACGCAATTAGTTAATTCTCTCACTCAAATTATTTTATCTCTTTCGGAAGATGAAAAACAGTTATTAGATAAACAAATAAACTTAGTAAATAAAAACATCCATGAATTTAATACTATTCAAAAAAAAATTA
This sequence comes from Cyanobacterium sp. T60_A2020_053, assembly GCA_015272165.1. Classification (NCBI taxonomy): domain Bacteria; kingdom Bacillati; phylum Cyanobacteriota; class Cyanophyceae; order Chroococcales; family Geminocystaceae; genus Cyanobacterium; species Cyanobacterium sp. T60_A2020_053. The sequence continues at coordinate 90,712 of JACYMF010000058.1, read as the reverse complement.
TAGATATAGAAACTCAATTAAAAGTTTATGAAAGTAAATATAAAATGTCATCTAATAGTTTTTATAAACAGTTTCGTCAAGGAAAATTAGGCGATGATATAGATTTTTTTGAATGGAGTGTTTTTTACGAAATGTTTTTGTCAGCATCGGAAGAACTTAAAAAAGGTAAATAATGATAACTTTAGAAAATTATCTTGATTTAGTTAAGAATAAACTAGATACAAGTACAATAATCAAATCCTTTAGTATCATTGATGAAAGAATTTTATTTACAAGGGGTTATTTTCGAGCAAGAATTACTTTAATGAATGAAGATTTTTTAGAAATAGCAGAATCTTGTACGATAATTAATGATCGATTAGTAACACTCAGTTATCGTTATCAATGGATGAATAAAACTAAACAAATATTAAGAAAACGCTGGGATAATGTTGAACATTTCCCCGATTTGCCAAACTTTCCTCATCATGTCCACATTGAAGATGAGTCAATGGTAGAACCAAGTGAATCCAGAAGTATTTTACAGATTATTAACTTAATTGAACACGAAATAAAATCAAGAGAAGTATAGTATTTTTAACCTATTGAAATTATTATATAAATACCAAAATATTTTATTAATATTGTGAATGACCTGATTCAGTTAAGAGAAAAGTTAACAGAAATTTGGGGTTATGATGATTTTCGACATCCCCAAGGGGAAGTTATCCAAAGTATTTTACAAGGAAAAGATAGTTTAACGGTAATGCCTACGGGTGGGGGAAAATCTCTCTGTTTTCAATTACCAGCATTGTTACAAAAAGGTTTAACTCTGGTAATTTCTCCCCTCGTGGCGCTGATGGAAAATCAAGTGCAGGAATTATGGCAAAAAAATCTCCCTGCGGATATTCTTCATAGTGAAATACCCAGCGCCCGTCGCCGTGTTACCATCAATAAAATACAAAATAATCACCTAAGATTACTTTATTTATCCCCAGAAACTCTCCTCAGCGCGCCTCTGTGGCAACTCATCACCCGTGAGAATGTCATCATCAACGGTATTATTATCGATGAAGCTCATTGTTTAATTCAGTGGGGTAATACCTTTCGACCAGTATATACCAGATTGGGCGGAGTGCGCTGGAATTTAGGCAAAAATCCCCTACCTCCCCTCGCCTGTTTTACCGCTACCGCCGACACTTTCACCCGTCAACAAATCATCGAAACGCTACAACTACAGCAACCACAACAATTTTTAGTTAATCCCTACAAATCTAACTTACAACTAGAAATTAAACAGATTTGGACACCTAAAAGCAGAAAAAATCAGGTAATTCAATTATTAGACAAAAATAAAAATAAAAGCGGTTTAATTTATTTAAGAACCAGAAAAGAAGCAGAAAATTTGTCTGACTTTTTGATAAACTTAGGATATAAAAATAATGCTTATCATGCCGGTTTACCTAGTATCAAACGAAGACAAATAGAACAAGATTGGTTAGCCGAAAAAACTCAATTTGTCGTTTCAACTAATGCCTTTGGCATGGGTATAAATAAGGCTAATTTACGCTGGATTTTACATTATCAAACCCCTTTATTATTATCAGAATATATCCAAGAAATCGGGAGAGGAGGACGAGATGGCAAAATAACTCAAGCCATTAGTTTAATTAGCGAAAAAACAGGATTTTTTGACCCTACCGATAAACAAAGACAACAATATTTTTTGACACAAACATTACGGCAATATCAACAAGCAGAAAAATTTATTAAAAAATTACCACCACAAGAAAATATTAATAATTTACTTAAAATTACTAATAATCAAGACTATCAAATTTATTTAGCAATTTTAGCTAGTAGTAAACAACTGCAATGGCAAGACCCATTTAATTATAAATTGACAGTAAATAATGCTACTAATGCCATCAAATCCATGATCGAGAGAGAGCAAAAATTAGCTCAAAATATGCAAGAGTATTTACACACAAAAAAATGTCGTTGGTATTTTCTCTTGAATTCTTTTGGTTTTGATACTCCCATAAATTTTCGTTGTGGAAAATGTGATAATTGTAGTAGAACTAAGCCAAATTAAAGTAAATTTTATGCCTAGAATATTCGACAATATCGATCAGCAACTACTGGAAAACTTAGACTATAGTATCAATTCAGCTCATAGCGCTGATTTTTGTGTAGGCTATTTCAATTTAAGAGGATGGCGACTAATTGCTAATAAAATAGATAATTTTCTGGGAGGAGAAAATAATAATTGTCGAGTTTTAATTGGGATGCAAAAATTACCAGCAATGGAACTTTATCAACAATTAAAAATTCTCAACACAAAATCAGACGGCTTTTCTCAAGGACAAACTAACGACTTAAAAAGAATCGTTGCCCGTGAGTTTCGGGAACAATTAATGATGGGTATTCCCACCACCGCCGATGAAAAAGGTTTACAACAACTACGACAACAACTCCTCAGCAATAAAGTTCAAGTTAAACTTCACCTACGTTATCCCCTTCACGCCAAACTTTATTTACTCTACAAAAATGACCGAGATCAACCCATCATTGGTTATTTAGGTAGTAGTAATCTCACCTTATCAGGATTAAAAAATCAAGGAGAATTAAATATTGATGTTTTAGATCATGATGCAACACAAAAACTACAAAACTGGTTTGAAGGGCGCTGGAATGATCGATTTTGTGTGGATATTAGCCAAGAATTAGCCGACATTATCGATGAAAGTTGGGCAACAGAAAAATTAATTCCCCCTTACTACATCTATCTCAAAATGGCTTATCATCTTTCTCAAGAAGCCAGAGACGGTTTAAATCAATACACCATTCCCCCTGAGTTTAACCTATTTGATTTTCAAGAAGCCTCCGTCAAAATTGCCTGTCATCATGTTAATCGGCGAGGTGGTGTCATTATTGGTGATGTGGTAGGCTTGGGAAAAACCATCGTTGGAACTGCCATAGCTCGTGTTTTAGAAGAAGATTTCGGTTTTAGTACCCTAATTATCTGTCCTAAAAACCTCGTTGAGATGTGGAAAAACTATCGGGATACCTATGGTTTAAAAGCAAAAATACTACCCTTTAGTATGGTAGAAAAAAAATTAGAGAATATTCCAGCTAGATTTAGATTAGTCCTTATCGATGAAAGTCACAATCTACGGAATCGGGAAGGAAAAAGATATGCTTGTATCAAAGATTATATTCAACAAAGTGGCAGTCGTTGCATTTTATTAACCGCTACTCCTTACAATAAAAGTTATTTTGATTTATCCGCACAATTAAGATTATTTATTGGGGAAGATGAAGATTTGGGTATCAGACCAGAAGAATTATTAAGAAAGACTAATTTTGCCATCCAACATCCCGATATTAGTCCTCGCACTTTAAAAGCCTTTGAAAAAAGCGAATTTCCAGAAGATTGGCAACAATTAATGAGTAAATATATGGTGCGTAGAACACGCAGTTTTATCCGAGATAATTATGCACAATTAGATAAGGAAAAAAATCAAAAATATTTACAATTTGCTGATGGTAGCCCTTTTTATTTTCCAGATCGTATTCCTAAAACTGCCACTTTTCGACTAGAAGAAAACGATCCTTATCATCAACTTTATTCTCTCCAAGTAGTCGATATTATTAGTAACCTCAATTTACCTCGTTATGCTTTAGGTAGTTATCAATTAGGTAATATCAAACAATCATCCTTGACAAAGAAAGAGAAAGATTTACTCGATAGTTTGGCGCGCGCCGGGAAAAATTTAATTGGTTTTTGTCGTACCAATTTATTCAAAAGATTAGAAAGCAGTGGTTATGCTTTTATTGAGTCCATCGAGAGACATATTTTAAGAAATTATATTTATCTTTATGCCCTTGAATCAGACTTAGATATTCCTATCGGTTCTCAGGATGTGGACTTATTTTATAAGGCTTTAAATGATCAAGATACCGATGCTATTTTAAGCAATAACTTAGATATTGAAAATCAAAATAATGAAGACAATAAACAAGATATAGAAAGTTTTGAACAAAAAGAAACACAAGAATTTATTTATTGGCAAAAAGCCGAAAAAATTTATCAAACATACAGTAAAAAATACCCCAAAAGATTTAAGTGGATTAGACCAAGTTTATTTAACGAAGACTTAGAAAAAGAGTTAAGAGAAGATGCCCATAATCTTTTGAAAATACTCAAAAATACCCCAGAATGGACTATTAAAAATGACCAAAAACTATTAGCCCTATACAAATTAATCACTGAAACCCATCCTGATGAAAAAATATTAATCTTCTCTCAATTTGCTGATACTGTTAATCATTTAGGGGAGAAATTACAAGAATTAGGTTTAAGCAATTTTGCTTGTGCCACAGGTAAATCGGACAATCCTACTAACCTTGCCCAAAGATTTAGCCCCAAAAGTAACAACAAGATTTTTTCTTCAGAACAAGAGTTAAGAGTTTTAATTGCAACAGATGTACTATCAGAAGGGCAAAACCTCCAAGATTGTCGCATTATCGTTAACTATGACTTGCCTTGGGCGATTATTCGCTTAATTCAAAGGGCTGGAAGAGTTGATCGCATTGGGCAAAAAGCTCAAGAAATACTCTGTTATTCTTTTTTACCAGCTGAAGGAGTAGAAGAAATAATTAATCTTCGAGGTAGATTAATTCATCGTTTAAACGAAAATGCCGGAGTTGTCGGCACTGATGAAATATTTTTTGAAGGGGAAAATGATAATATTGTTTTGGATTTATACCATGAAAAAGCCGGTATTCTCGATGACATAGAAGATAACGAAGTGGATTTAGTCTCAGAAGCGCTCAGTATTTGGGAATCAGCGAAAGAAAAATATCCCCATATTGCCCAAAAAATTGAACAATTACCTAATGTGATTTATTCTACTCGTCATCATCTCACACAAGAAATTAATCCTCATGGTATTTTGGTATATATGCGTACTAGCGATGGTGTTGATGCCTTAGCTTATGTTGATGAAAATGGTAACAGCGTTACCCAGTCTCAGAATCGCATTTTACGCCTTGCCCGTTGTGAATTGGAAACAAAAGCTATTTCTCGTCATCCCCATCATTTTGATTTAGTCGAAAAAGGTATAAAAATTATCACTAAACAACAGCAGAAAATATCAGGAAATGGAAAACTAGGAAGTCCAAAAAGCGCTAAAGCGAGGACTTATAATCGTCTGATGGATTATATAGAAAAAATAAAAAAAACGCCTCTTTTCGCCCAAGGCAAAGAATGGGAAAACTTAGTTGAGGCAGTGGAAAACATCTATAATTACCCTCTCAAAGAAAGCGCCCTCCGCCGTTTAAATCATCAATTAAAAAGTGGTATTAAGGATGAACAATTAGCCAATATGGTAGTATATCTTTGGGAAAATTCTGCCTTATGTGTTACCCACGAAGATAAAGAGATGATAGACAATCAAATTATTTGTTCTTTGGGATTAATGAACAGGCTATTCACATAATAAGTTAATGTAGGGACGTTGCATGCAACGTCCCTACTGAAATGTGAAAAACTAAATCAGGTCACAAATATACAATTAATTTTGCGTGAGAACTTATAACTGATTCCTGATTGCTATAATTCAAAATTACTGGTATTTTAAAATTTAGTAAATCATAAATAACCATGAAAATCAACCGTCAAAAAGTTACTCAATATCTTGAGAAATTTAACTTTAAATCTCTTTTCATCGAAGAATTAGGATGGGATTATCCTCAAGATAAAACTGATAAATATATTACTGTTGAAAACGAAGTATTCACTTTAACTCCTCTTGCCTATAAACGAAATTTTTATGTTTTCTTATGCTTACTAGAAAATCAATCAATTCCTCTCTCTGCCACCCTCAAAAAAATAGATAAAGAAATTACTAAATATTCCTACGAACACTTTATTATTTATGCTTCACAGTTAGACAAACATCAAAAATGGCAATGGGTAAAAAGAGAAAATAATCAACCTTTAGTTAATCGCACCATTGAATATTCTAGCCAGAAAAAAGAGGCTTTGTTACAAGTTTTAGACACTATCTATGTCACTTTAGATGAAGAAGAAAAACTTAATTTACTTGATGTTAAAGCCAAAGCTAAAAAAGCCTTTGATGTCGATAAAATTACTAAAAAGTTTTATGATAAATTTAAAAAACAACATGGTCAATTTTTAAGTTTTATTGAAGGAATAACCACCGATTTTGACAAGCAATGGTATGCCTCTTTGATGCTTAACCGCTTAATGTTTGTCTATTTCATCCAGAAAAAAGGTTTTTTAAATAGCGATTCAGATTATCTCAGGAATAAATTAAATGAAATCAAAAATAATCCCTCCCTACCCCTCCTTAATAAGAGGGGAGTAAATGCTGAAAAAGTCCCCATTAATAAGGAGGATTTAGGGGTGGCAAATATTGAAAATGATCCCCCCCTACCCCCCCTTGATAAGGGGGGAGGAAATGCGGAAAAAGTCCCCCTTGATAAGGAGGATTTAGGGGTGGCAAATATTGAAAATGATCCCCCCCTACCCCCCCTTGATAAGGGGGGAGGAAATGCGGAAAAAGTCCCCCTTAATAAGGGGGATTTAGGGGGATCGTTTTACTCATTTTATCGTTACTTTTTATTAAAATTATTTCATGAAGGATTAGGCAACGAAAAGCGCCCTCCGCACCTGACAGAATTATTAGGAAAAATACCATATTTAAACGGAGGATTATTTGAAATTCACCCCTTAGAAAATAAATATTATGATATTCAAATAAAAGACGAAGCATTTGAGAAAATATTTGACTTTTTCGATCAATATAACTGGTATTTAGATGATAGACCATTAAAAGCAGATAACGAAATTAATCCCGATGTTTTAGGTTATATTTTCGAGAAATATATCAATCAAAAACAGATGGGCGCTTATTACACCAAAGAAGACATCACCGAATATATTAGTAAAAATTGCATTATTCCCTACCTATTCGATGCAGTATTAACAGAATTAAATCTAAAAATAGAAAAAGTCCCTCTTAATAAGGCAGATTTAAAGGGATCAAATCTGGAAAACGATCCCCCCCTACCCCCCCTTGATAAGGGGGGAGGAAATGCGGAAAAAGTCCCCCTTAATAAGGGGGATTTAGGGGGATCACGAAGTGGCGCTGCGCGATCAAATACGGAAAACAATCCCCCCCAGCCCCCCTTGAAAAAGGGGGGAGGAAATGGGAAAAAAGTCTCTATTTTTACGCATTATTTAGGGGGATTGTTACTACAAGAAAACCCCGATAGATACATTTATGAAGCAGTTAAAAAAGGTGTCAATTTACCATTACCTGATGATATTGCCAAAGGAATAAATGACGTTTCGGCGAGAGAAAATTGGAATCAATCAGCGCCCGAAAATTATAGTTTACCTACAGAAATTTGGCGCGAAGTTATCGCCCGAAGAAACCGTTATTTTGAAGTTAAAGAGAAATTAATTAACGGCGAAATCAACTCTATCAATGATTTAATTACCTATAATCTTGATATTCGCCAATTCGCTCAAGATGCTATTACTAATTTTAATTCGCCCTTAACTCTCCAGATTTTCTATGAAAAATTAACTACTATTTCTATTTTAGACCCAACCTGTGGTAGTGGCGCTTTTTTATTCTCTGCTTTAAATATTCTTTACCCTCTTTATGATGTTTCTTTAGAAAAAATGCAGGAATTTACTGAGAAAAAAATTCCCATTAATAAGGAAAATTTAGGTGGGGCAAATATTGAAAACGATCCCCCCCAGCCCCCCTTGAAAAAGGGGGGAGCAAATACAAAAAAAGTCCCCCTTAGTAAGGGGGATTTAGGAGGATCACGAAGTGGCGCTGCGCGATCAAATACTGAAAATGATCCCCCCCTACCCCCCCTTGAGAAGGGGGGAATAAATGCTGAAAAAGTCCTCCTTAATAAAGGAGATTTAGGGAGATCAAAAAAAGAGTTTCAAGGCATTTTAGCTAATGTGAGAAGTCACCCTAATCGTAGTTATTTTATTCTAAAAAATATCATCCTTAATAATCTTTACGGGGTGGATATTATGGAGGAAGCAACGGAAGTTTGTAAGTTGCGATTATTTCTTAAATTAGCTTCCAAAATTATTCCTAATCCTTCTGCTCAAAATTACGGCATTGAGCCTTTACCTGACATTGATTTTAATATTCGAAGTGGTAATAGTTTAGTGGGTTTTGCTACTTATGATGAGGTGAAAAAGGCTATTTCTGGCACTGAACAAAAAAAGCTCGATTTATTCGATAATATGTCAGTTATCAACGACAAGGCTAAGGCAGTAAGTGAAGTTTATCAATATTTCCGCACTATTCAAACTCAGGGGGAGGGCGCTGGTTTTGCTGAAACTAAGCAAAAGTTACAAGTTAGTTTAGCTAGTTTAAATGAGGAGTTAAATCAATATTTAGCGCACGAATATGGCATCGATACTAAAAAGAAAAAGGATTATCAAAATTGGTTAGCTTCTCATCAGCCTTTCCATTGGTTTACGGAGTTTTATTCAATTATTAATAATGGCGGTTTTGATGTCATTATTGGTAATCCGCCTTATGTGGAATATAGCAAGGTAAAAAAGGATTATCAAATCAAAGGTTATGAAACTGAAAAATGCGGTAATATTTATGCACCTGTACTAGAAAGAGGAACAATTTTAACAAAAAAATCTAGTTTTATTGGTTGGATTGTACCCATTTCTTCTATTTGTACTGAAAGAACAAAATCTCTACAAAACTGTATTAAATCATATAATTTAATATATGCTTCTTCATTTGATATTTTTCCTTCTCGTTTATTTGAAGGTGCAGCGCAAAGATTAACAATTTTATTATTAAATAATAAACATTTAAATAATAAGAAATTTTATTTGACAAAATATTATCGTTGGCGACAAGAAGAAAGAGATAATCTAATAGATATTCTTAGTTATCAAAATAATGATAAATATATTCACACAGGCTGGATTGCTAGAATTACTGAAACTACTACTTTATCTATCATTGACAAAATATATAGTAATGATAAAAATCTAAAAAAATATATTCTAACAACATCTAAAAATCCTATTTATATACATAGAATAGTTAATAATTTTATTAAAGCAATTAGTTTTGAACCGTATTTTAAAAAAGCTGATGGAACTATTACTCATTCTGATGACTTTAAAATATTAAATTGTCAAGATAAATACATAAAAATGTTAATTTGTTTGCTTAACTCTAGCTTATTTTACTTTTATTGGCGTTTACATGGTGATGGTTTTCATTGTGGTTTTAAAGATATTGAAAAATTTACTTGTAATTTAAATGATATGTCAGAAGATATAAAATTACAGTTGAATGATTTATCGGATAAATTAAATCAAGATTTTAAAAAAAATTCGCAAATAAAAATTAGAAAACAAGTTAATACAGGTGAAATTGAATTACAAACCTTTTTTATTTCTAAATCAAAACCAATAATAGATGAAATAGATAAAATATTAGCGCAACATTATGGCTTTAGTGACGAGGAATTAGACTTTATCATTAACTATGATATAAAGTATCGCATGGGTAAAGAATTAGACTCAGATTAAACCCTTTAATGCAGAATATAGGTAGAAATCGGGTTTTTTATAAAGTTAAGTTTTTAGTTTTAAACCCTATCAAAAACTCGATTTCTCTCCCGGCGATTTTAAACAAAATTAAATAATGCTATGATGTTCTAATAAGAAAGGAGAAAAGCAATGGAAACAATCATAATTGAAGTAGATAAGCAAGTAGCTCAACTTTATCAAAAAGCAAATATTAATCAACAAAAAGACGCTACTAAAATTTGTAGTTTTATTCTGAAAGAAATTTTGCAACCATCTAACTTTGAAGAAATTGTTAGTCAAATTCGCCAAGAAGCACAAGTCAATGGTTTAATACCTGAAATATTAACAGAATTATTAAAAGATGACTAAATTAAGCATTATTTTAGATACAAATGTTTTAATTAGAAATATAGAAATTATTACAATTAATAAATTTTTAATGAGATTTAATAATTAGATAAAATAATTACACAACATTATGGGGGATTTATGGGGATCAAATTATGAAAAAGTCCCCCTTGATAAGGGGGATTTAGGGGGATCAAATTATGAAAAAGTCCCCCTTGATAAGGGGGATTTAGGGGGATCAAATTATGAAAAAGTCCCCCTTGATAAGGGGGATTTAGGGGGATCAAATTATGAAAAAGTCCCCCTTGATAAGGGGGGAATAAAAGGGGAGTAAACCAACTTATTTAACGGAAGTTACGAAATGAGCTACTTACCATATAATAAAAATCTTGTTAATAGGGCAAAAGAATTAAGAAAAAATATGACCAAAGCAGAGAAAAAACTTTGGTATGATTATTTAAGAAATTTTAAATTTAGAATACATAGACAACGCCCTATTGATAACTTTATTGTTGATTTTTATTGTCCTGAATTAAAATTAGTAATAGAAGTTGATGGAGAAAGTCATTATCAAGAAAATGCACCAGAATATGACTTGCAAAGAACTCAAATATTAGAAGGATATGGTTTAAAAGTAATTAGATTTAATAATGAAGAAGTTTTACATAATTTAGAAGGAATTGTCAGGATAATTGAGGGAATGATTCCGTAGTTATAGTTTCAGATCCCCCTAAATCCCCCTTATCAAGGGGGACTTTCCGTCCAATTCCCCCCTTATCAAGCAGGGCGTTTTCATTCCCAAAAATGTTAGTTTCTCAAACTAGCCAATAATCTGAAATTCAGAGGTTTTTAACTACTAATAAATCAATTAATAGTAAAAAATCCTCCTGTCTCCCTGTCAACCTGTCTTCTTGTCAAAAACAAATCAATTTTGATCCTGACTTTGAAAACACCCTGCTTATCAAGGGGGGGTAGGGGGGGATCTCCCTTTTTTCCGTAATCTCCCCCCTTATTGGGGTATCTCCCTTAAATTTTTTACTTGGTCAAACCTGAAACCAGCGCCCTCCCCCTGATATAATCAGGGCTTATTGAGGATTTAAAGAGGAAAAAATAAATATGCGTTTATCTCAGATGTTATGGGTAACTTTACGGGAAACTCCAGCAGAAGCAGAAATCCCTAGCCATCAATTACTATTGCGCGCCGGTTTTATACGTCGTATCGGTAGCGGTATTTATGCTTATCTACCGTTAATGTGGCGCGTCTTGCAAAAAGTATCCCAAATCGTCCGAGAAGAAATGAACGCTACAGGGGCGCTAGAATGCCTTTTACCTCAAATCCAACCGGCTGATTTATGGCAGGAATCCGGGCGCTGGGATACCTACACCAAAGCGGAAGGCATCATGTTTTCCCTCGTTGATCGCCAAAAACGAGAGTTGGGATTAGGACCAACTCACGAGGAAGTTATCACCGCCGTAGCTAGGGATATGATCAAATCTTATCGTCAGCTACCAATACATTTGTACCAAATTCAAACTAAATTTAGAGACGAAATTAGACCCCGTTTTGGTTTGATGCGCGGTCGAGAATTTATCATGAAAGATGGTTATTCTTTCCACACTAGCGTAGAAAGTCTCAAGGAAACCTATAAGGATATGGATCAAGCCTACCGCAATATTTTAACCCGTTGTGGCTTGAGTTTTCGGGCTGTAGAAGCGGATTCGGGCGCTATAGGTGGTTCTGGTTCGCAAGAATTTATGGTGTTAGCAGATGCTGGAGAGGATGATATTCTCTACACGGAAGATGGCAAATATTCCGCTAATGTGGAAAAAGCGGTTTCTTTACCCTCCGATGTGATACCTTCTCCTTTCAGTAGTTTTGAAAAACGAGAAACTCCCCATACGGCAACCATTGCTAAAGTTTCAGATTTTTTACAATGTTCAGCGACTATTATTGTTAAAAATGTTTTGTATCAAGCGGTTTATGATTCAGGGAAAACCGTCTTAGTTTTAGTTAATATTAGAGGGGATCAAGATGTTAACGAAGTCAAATTACAAAATGAATTGGTCAAATTAGCTTCTAATTATGATGCTAAAACTGTGATTAGTTTAACTGTACCAGACCCCGATGCTCAAGCCAAATGGGCTGGTCAACCCTTACCATTAGGCTATATTGCCCCAGATTTAGCGGATAGTTACATAGCGCCCTCCCTCCATGTTGAGCCTAGTTTTTTGAGAATGGCTGATCAAACGGTGGTAAATTTAACTAATTTTGTCACCGGTAGTAACGAATGTGGTTATCATACGGTGGGCGCTAATTGGGGTGAAAATTTCCCTTTACCAAAATTAATTGTTGATGTGCGCAAAGCTCAAACGGGAGACAGAGCAATACATGATCCTACACAGCTACTACAAACAGCGAGAGGTATTGAAGTAGGGCATATTTTCCAATTAGGCACGAAATATTCTGAGGCCATGGGCGCTACCTATACCAGTGAGGAAGGCAAGGAAGAGCCTTTTGTCATGGGCTGTTATGGTATTGGGGTATCACGGTTAGCACAGGCTGCCGTAGAGCAATTCTATGATAAGGATGGTATTATTTGGCCCGTTGCCATTGCGCCCTATCATGCCATCATTGTTGTGCCAAATATCACTGATGCTAATCAAATGCAGGTAGCTGAAAAACTACATCAGGAGATGAATGAAGCTGGTATCGAGACTTTACTTGATGATCGGGATGAGCGCGCTGGGGTAAAATTTAAGGATGCTGATTTAATTGGTATTCCTTATCGTATCGTCACTGGGCGCTCTCTCAAGGATGGTAAAGTGGAATTGGTGGTGCGCGCTAGTAAAGCTAGTGAAGATGTTTTAATTGAAGATGTAGTAAAAACTATTAAAAATTTTTAAACATTGCATTTAGTAGAGACGTTGTATGTAACGTCTCTATTGAAATATCAAAAACTGAATTGAATTAAAAATAAATAAAAATAATATTATTCAGCATTAAGTTTTGTAGCTAGAATTATGAGTTCTCAAAAAGAAAAAGTAAAATCGATGTTGAGAAAATTAAGTGATGATTGCACCATTGAGGATATACAATATCATTTGTATGTTTTAGGCAAAATTCATCAAGGCTTACAAATGGCTCAATGCGAGGGGGTTTTGCGACAGGTGGAAGTAGAGGGGTTGCTAAATAAATGGCTTATCGAGTAGTTTGGTCTTTAAAAGCGGTGGAAGATGTGGAAGCTATTGCAGCCTACATTGCGAGGGATTCCCCTTCCTATGCGGCGGCGGTAGTACAAAAAATTCTCGGTATTACTCAAAATTTGGCTTCTGGTAACGGTGAAGGGCGCCCGATTCCAGAGTTTGATGATTGTCATACTATGGAGGAGTTTGCCTATAGTTATCGCCTCATTTATCGCTGTGATGATGATCTTTATACCATTTTGGCAGTGATTCACGGTAAAAAATTACTCTATCTCACGGATTAAAGGCAAAGGGCAAAGGAAATTATTATTTCATAATTCATAATTCATAATTCATAATTCATAATTCATAATTCATAATTCATAATTAATTATCTCTCCCTTTCTCCCTTTCTCTTTCTTGGAAATTTAATGTTAGATTTAGCAAAATTAGCGCAACAAATGCCCCAAGTAGGGCAGGAAATGCAGAAAGAGGCTCATTTCAGCAGTCAACGGTTACTCCTTGCTGAAGAATTTTTGAAAAAATTAGAGACTCGACAAGAGGAATTTATGGAGGTTTACGGGCGCTTTCGTGATCGGTTGATTTTTTCCCCTGCTACTCCCATTGAACCAATATCAAAAGTAATTGATATACCCAGCGCCCCTCCCCGTCATACAGTATTTTCCAGTGATGGCTCACAAATTGCCCCGTCACATCATGAAATTGCCTATTGTTACTTGATCAATATCGGTAGAATCATGCTTCATTATGGGCAAAATTTACATCCGTTATTAGATAGTATTCCCGAAATTTACTATAAATCTGCCGATTTAAACCGTTATCGCCAGTGGGGAGTGCGCACGGAAGAATGGATGGGTTATCAGCGCACGGTGGCGGAGGGGGAAGCATTGGCAAATATGGCTTGTACTTGGGTTAATCCGCCGGGCGCCCATTTTGATACCCCTAATTTGGCAATGAGTGATGGTTCTTTGGTATATTGGTTTTTAGAAAATTTACCTCACGAAGCGAGAGAGGAAATATTAACGCCCATTATCAACGCTTGGGAAAAACTACGAGAAAGTAAAATTCCTTGGGTGGGTTATCTGAGTGCTTCGCGCGCTATGGATGCCAATAGTTTTCTGCGCTTAGTAGCTTGTCCCTATGAGCAACCGGATTGCTATACTTATTGTGATAATGACATGGAAAAATATCCTTGTCAAAAGTTCCAACCGTTACGAGATGCTACTTTATGGGCAACATTATTACAACCGGGGCAACGTAGCGCCCTTTTCCGTAGCAATTCCCGTATTTTAGAGCTTTATCCTGATGATTTACGTCCCTATTTTTGTTATCTTCATGGCGGAGTGGAAATCGCTAGGGTAGAGTTTCCCCAATGGGTAGCCCAAGATGATGAAATATTGCGGAGGGCGCTGGGTATTACCCTTGCTCAAATTGAAAAAGGTTTTGGCTATCCTGTCGCCCTTGCTGAAGCCCATAATTTAGCAGTGGTGAAAGGTGGCGATCGCAGTCGTTTTTTCGCTCTTTTGGAGCGACAGATGTTAAAGTCAGGATTGCGTAACGTTGGCACATCTTACAAAGAAGCCCGAAAAAGAGGCAGTATTGCCTAGGGGATAGATTCTATCTTCGGACTTTACCCACCGTGTAATGAATTACACGGAACCAATAGTTTTTCGTTCAATAAATTGAACTAAGATATTCGTATTACTAATTTGTAAGCCTTAAAACCTTTGCCCCTTGCCCTTTTAACTTTGCCCTTTTAAAACCTTTGCCCTTTGCCCATTGCCCTTTTCCCTTCACCTAATTAGGAATATCAAATAAGACTTGAGTCATATAAATTTCTGCCCATTCCTCGCCAAAAGCCTTCTCCAAAATACGGCGCGTTTTATCATTCAACTGCTGTTGACGACAATAATTTTTTTGCCCTGCTAAATATATTTGTCCTTCTTCTGCTGATAAAAGTTGAGATTCTAAAGCAATATGACAATGTATAGTTAAAAAATTGGTGACTCGATTAATAAAATTTTGCTCTTCTTCATCACCGTGGGGGCGGATAAATAAACAGTAAGGGGAGAAAATGTCACCCCAAGGGGGTAATTCTCGTTTTTCACTGAAACCATCATCAGAAAGCGCCCCTAACCGTTGTTGATAGTCTTCTGAGAGGGTGCGGAGGGCGCTGGTGGGAGATAAATCCACAATGGCGGCACTAATACCCCTTTTACCGCCCACAATATCACAACCAAACATGGGTAAACCATAGCCAAAACGAGGAAACATCACACAGTGTAAAATATCTAAATTTTCTCCCACCTTTGCCAACTCAAGGTGCATTTTGCGAAATTCACGGCTTTGATAGCAACAATTTTGAATGGTTAACCTTTCTCCTTCTAACTTCCCTTCCACATAACCTAAATTCTCTGGCAACTGATAATCGCTCAGGGTGAGGTGCGCTGACCAAGTTTGTACTATACTATCAGCTAACTGATTAATTAAAGGATGTAATCTTTCTTTTAAACTAGAATTAAAAATATCGCTCATTGTGATCATCATTTTTCGTTATCATGCAGTTATCAGTGTACATTTAAACGTTAATTATCGGAAATAAACATTATGTTTGGCTTAGGTATTCCCGAAATTGTTATTATTTTAGTGGTAGTCATTCTTATTTTTGGACCCAAAAAACTACCCGAATTAGGCAACGCATTAGGTAAGAGTTTGAGAGGTTTTAAAGAAGAAATTAATCCACCATCAGAAGAAGAAGAACAGGATTTTAAATAATTATGGATAAAGATACAAAATTTGCTTTTTTAGTGATTGGTTTACCATTTTTAGGCTTAATTTATTGCCTAATAATTCTTGCTTGTATGCTCACATTACCCATTGCTCAAAATCATCCTGTTATGACAGGAATAGGGTTTGGAATTATTCCTTTTGGTATTGCTGTTTATTTTTGGACTACTGCCTCCGCCAAGGCTTATAAAAAATCCCCTAAAACTAAATAAAATATAATTATGTCCGTTGAGATAGATCAAATTAAGTTGGTAGAATTAGTATTTAATTCCTATTTAGGTCAAGATGGTTCAATAAATAAAACTTTAGATAATAAAATTGCTATTTATTCCATTTATAATGAAGAAAAAAAATTACAATACATAGGCTATTCTCGTAATCTATTACTAAGTTTAAAACAACATTTAGTCAGACAGCCTCAGGAATGCTACTGGTATAAATATTACGAAATCCAGCGCCCTTCGCGCTCAATTTTAGAGGATATAAAAAACCAATGGTTAACTGAAAATGGTGACATTCCCGTGGGTAATGGCGAAAAAGAAAGTCAATGGAATCAACCTATTGATGCTAAATTAACCATGACAGAGGAAGACAAACAAATCTATCAAAATAGTGATGAGTTAGGTAAGATTAAGGTTCTAAAAAAAATATCTCGCCGAGTGGAAGAAGAAATTAAACAACAACTAAATCAGCGACAAATTAATTTTGAAGTTCGCTTTAATCCTAAATTAAAAGAACAAGGTTTATTAGATTTAAAATCTTAGAAAATAATTTTTTTCATTGTCCCTATTACATTGAAAGAAAAATGACTATACTCACTTATCCCATTAATATTTGTTCATGACTTCGTTTTTGTAGCAAAACCTAATAACATAAACTAACTTAGCAAAGTTGCAGAACAGAGAGTCTCTTGATTGGATCAAGAAATTATTAATTATTTCCATCACTCAAAGTGAGGTTAAAATAAAAGAGGTATTTTGCATAAATAATTGAGTGGTGGCGATGAAAATTACAGAGATTGTTGATCAAGCATTGGAAAGTGGCTATTTAACCCCGACGATGGAAGGGGAAGTGGGTAGAATGTGTGAGCAGTCAGCAGAGTTATCCAATGAAGAATATTTATCTTTGGACAAATTGATGGGTGCTTTATTAACAGGAGAAGTGGTAGCTATGCCAAGAAAACAATTTATCAATGTCATGGAAGAATTAGTGGTAAGTGAGGTTATCTCTAGGGTGGCAGAAATTGAAACTACCAGTAATCGTTTATTGGATGTGGGTGATATATCTGCTTATGCACTCAATCGTTTACCACCACTTTATGCAACTACGGAGGAGGGCGCTTCTTTTCAGCGCACAAAGGCATTGGATGAATTGAATAAACTTATTACCACACAAGTAGAACAAGCGATCTCATTATATTTAGAGCGCCCAGAATTTCACCCCGAAAGACAAGCACTGAGTAAAGGTTCTCAATCCCATAATGTATTTGAGCAAGTTACAAAATTATTACAATCTCAAGCACCTCATTATGAGTAAAAATCAAGGGGCTTAAGCCCCTTGCCTTTAAGTCTGTAATGCTTATCTTCTTGTTATAAATCAACAATCATTGATAAAAATTAGGAATTTTTAAGAAGCTATGATTATGCTAAAACCTTTGATTTATAAACCTTTTTACTATCCACTAACCACCCCCCTCACGACTCCACTTTTTCAGCAACCCCTAATTAGCTTTGTCAAAACTAGATTGAAATTTGGAAAGATTTCATCTATGAATTAGTCTTCTTCTTGAGGCTCAATAATTTCTAAGGGTATGGATTTACGGGGAGGGAGTCGATTTTCTAATTCTGCTTTTAACTCTACTTTTTGCCCACGATTAAGATTAACAGGAACTTTTTCCAATTCAGGTAATGCAACAAATTTTTTGCGAGGAATAGAGCGTTTCTGTTGAGCAAAATTCGGTAGAGGTTGTTGTTTTTCTTTCTCCTCTAACCAGTAATTAGCAACAGGCAAAGTATGTTCTAAATCTTCTAATAAACGAGGAATAATCATTACGGCGTTTAATTCGCCGATGCGTTGGGCTTCTGCCATTCCAGCCTCAATGGCTACGGCTACATTTGCCACTGTGCCTCGAATGATGGCGGTACAAAGTCCATCGCCTATGGTTTCATAGGATGCTAATTGTACATCAGCCGATTTCATCATGGCATCAGCAGCGCCCACCATCGCAGGGAAGCCCCTTGTTTCAATTAAACCGATAGACCGATTACTGAGACGACTATAACCCCTTTCCTGTTGAGCTAACTCCACCAATTTACTGCCGATGGGAAAAATCGCCTCCAGATTAGGCATGGGACGAGCTATGACTAATTTAGTATGTAGTTGTCCGATTTGTTCTGCCATTCTAGCGCCCTCCTCCACAGCGAGGCGCACGTCAGCGATATTTCCCCTCACAATGGCGGTGCAATACCCTGAGCCAATTTTTTCATAACCCACTAAAATCACTTCAGCAGATTTGAGCATCATATCTGCTGTGCCTACTATGGCGGGAAAACTGAGGGTTGAAACTAAGCCAAGGGCGCTATCGGGGCTAACGTGTTTTTTTCTCATGTACAGTGGTTGAGAAATTTTTAAATTATCTCTGAGGGTATTTACAATTATTCCTCTTCCATCATACATTATTCTTTCTTTACTTCAAGATTAATTTAACGGTGGAGATAATTAATTATGAATTGTAAATTATGAATTATGGACTATGAAATAATAATTTTCATTATCAATTATTAATTATCCATTGTCCATTATTATTTGTTATCTTGTTTATCGGTACGATTATCAATCAAGGGTCATTAAGACCATTGAAAGAATAAAAATAAATTAATGGATCAGTTATACAGCGCCCTCACCCTATTTTTAAGTTTGTTGGTGGAAGCAATGCCATTTCTACTGTTAGGAGTATTGCTTTCTAGTAGTTTAATAATTTTTGTAGATGAAAGAAAACTTATCTCTTTAATGCCATCAAACCCAATTCTAGGCTCTATTGTGGGCAGTTTATTCGGTTTTTGCTTTCCCGTCTGTGAATGCGGTAATATTCCCGTCGCGCGCCGATTTTTACTACAAGGATTGCCCACTTCCGTTGCAGTTTCCTTTTTATTAGCAGCGCCCACCATCAATCCAGTGGTATTATGGTCAACTTATGTAGCATTTCGAGGACAACCCATCATCTTTTGGTTAAGAATCCTTTTTTCTCTGACCATTGCTATTTCCATGGGTTGCCTTTTTAGCCTCCAAAAAGATTTTCGCCCCCTCTTAAAACCATCCTTAGCCAAACGCATCACGGTTTTATTAAATCCACCACCACCATCTCCCAGCACCTCAGAATATAGCCTATTAAACTCAGGTAGTTTTATTTTAAATCAGTCAGGGCAAATGGTAAAAATGGATGAAAATTTGCTTAAATCTGAGGAAAAAAAAGCAAAATCGCCCTTTACATCCGAAAAATTAAACTTGTTTATTGATAACGTCACCCAAGAATTAAGAGATTTAGGAGGAGTATTGGTGTTAGGTAGTGCTATCGCTGCCTCAGTGCAAGTTTTTATACCAAGAGAAATTATCTTAAATATTGGACAAGATACCATTACTTCCATTGTTGCCATGATGATTCTAGCGGCGGTGGTGTCTATTTGCTCTACTGTGGACTCATTTTTTGTCTTGTCATTTGCGTCCACTTTTACCACAGCCTCCCTAGTGGCTTTTTTGGTATTTGGTCCTATGATTGACATTAAAGCCATGGGTTTAATGTTATCAATTTTTAAACCCAGAATGATTCTATATTTAATGATATTAATTGCTCAATTAACCTTCATTTTTACCCTGTCTTACAGTTACTTTTTTTAAAGTATAAAACTAGAGAATAACAAAATTTTTTATCTTTACTTTAGCTGTTTTAAAAAACTTTGTATAGGTCATAAAGTGATTTTATTCGTAGGGTGGGCAATGCCCACCATTCAAAACCTTGATTTTTCATTCTTTAACCTGATACCTGACACCTGATGCCTGAGACCTATCCTCATCAAAAGACTTTTTCAGGAAACCCTATTTATTACTATGAAAAATACTATCAATAAAACGCTCGAAACCACCTTTTGAAGTATGATCTCCTTTGATTTTGGCTAATTTTTCTAACAATTCTCGTTCCTCTCCACTAATTTTAGTAGGTATCTCCACATGAACTGTTAACAAATGATCACCTCGACTCACAGAATTACCCAGTTTTGGTACACCCTTACTACGCAATGTTAGCACTGTATCTGGTTGTAAACCAGCATTAATAGCTAACTCTTCATCACCATCAATAGTAGCAACTTTCAAACGACAACCAAGAATAGCTTGTAAATAGCTGATGCTGATTTCCGAGTGAATATTATTACCATCACGTCTAAACTGAGAATCTTTTTCTACAGCGAGATAAACGTACAAATCACCAGCTGGACCACCTTTTAGACCAGCATCACCTTCTCCACTCACCCTTAAACGAGTGCCATTATCAACTCCGGCAGGGATGGTAATTTTTAGTTTCTTGTTTTGTTGTTTGCGTCCTTGCCCTCCGCAAGATTCGCATTTTTCTTCAATAATTTGTCCTTCACCATTACAAGTAGGGCAAACGGTGACTTGAGCAAAACTACCGAAGGGAGTACGAGTAGCGCGCCTCACCTGCCCAGCACCATTACAAGTGGGACAAGTTTTCACGCCACTACCTTTTTTAGCGCCTGTGCCGTCACAAACCTCACAGGTTTCAAGGTGGGGAATTTTGATTTCTTTTTCGCCACCGAATACTGCTTCACGGAATTTGAGAGTTAAATCAAGACGGAGATCATCCCCCCGCACTGGACCACGACGACGACTAGAAGTAGCGCCCCCCGTACTAAAACCACCGCCAAAGAAAGTTTCAAATATATCACTAAAACCGCCCATATCACTAGGATCAAAGCCAGAAGCACCAGCGCCTCCACCACTTACCCCAGCTTCGCCAAAACGATCATAACGAGCTTTGGTTTCTGGTTCGGACAGCACTTCATAGGCTCGATTTATTTCCTTAAATTTTTCTTCTGCACCCGATTCCTTATTCACGTCGGGGTGATATTTCCGCGCCTGTTGACGATAGGCTCTTTTGATTTCTTCTTTGGTTGCATCACGGGAGACTCCGAGGGTTTGGTAATAATCGCCTGACATATCGGTTTTAATTCTACGTTTGTTGATCTATTTTTTTTACACTGTTAATTAACATTCTACTAGATTACCTTAATATTATGTTACTTAATTGATTATCAAAAGTAGCGTGAAGAAAGCAAAGGACAAAAATTGGTAAATTTTCGTTAAACTGTTGGCATTAATCGTTAAAAATTCTATGATTTTTTCATCAAATTTAACCCTATTTTTCACTTTTAACGATGAATAAGGTCAAAGAGCAAAAGGCAGGGGGTAAAGATAAATTTAGACATAGCTTGAACTAACCCTCATTTGTTACTTTTCCATTAAGTATCTTTAGTAAATATAGTTTCAGCTATTTTTAAATTCTGACAATTTATATTACTTAAAAAAATCGGGAAATGATTTGTTAATCAAAGTTCTGTGTTCTAAGAATGGATAGAAAGTACATGGACACTGTACTTTCAAAACCAAAGAAGGGTTAATTTTAAACAAACAACCTTCCACAATAGTCAAATACCATATCAATGTTAAAGGAAACAATTCCCCATTTAACAGAGATTCGATATACTGAAGCAAAAGAATGAGTAGCGGTTATGGAGGTATTCCAACCAAAATAAGCAACTTACTCAGGAAACAAAAAGGACGGTATCCTCACTGTGGACAAATTTTCACATCTGAGGATGTTATGGAAATCGACCATATAATTAAGAGCTTAGGAGGGTCTAATAAATACGACAATCTACAGCTTTTTAATCCTTAATGCCATGATGTTCAAACCAAAACAGACGGAAGTTTGGAAAGGTGACAACATTTATGACAAAGGACCCGTATGAGGTGAAAGTCTCATATACAGTTTTAAATGGGAGGGGAGTAAAGCGATTCACTTCTCAACCCCTAATAGTAGAAGAACCACTAAAATAATGACCAGTTCAATCACAAAAGGCAAAAGTAGTTCTCGACAAAGAGAAATTATCGAAATCGTTTTAGGTAACGGTTGGGATTATATGCGAGGAATTTTGACTGGGGGAAAGTCAGATAAACCTCAATTACCTCCACCAGAGGTACTGAAACGCATTTTAGTGCAGTTAGGTCCATTTTATGTTAAATTTGGTCAGTTACTAAGCACTAGACCTGATCTATTGCCACCTCGATATATTGAGGCTCTAACCGCATTACAGGCAGAAGTACCACCAGTAACATGGGGAGAGGTAGAAAGAACCCTTCAAGACCAATATAATCGACCTTTAGAACAGATTTTTGCTCACTTAGATCGAGAACCCTTAGCGGCTGGTTCTATTGCTCAAGTACATCGTGGTAAATTAATAAGCGGAGAGGATGTAGCGATCAAAGTTCAGCGCCCGAATATAGAACGCATTGTTAATCAAGATATTAGTATCATCAAAGGTATTGCCGATTTGGTGGCGTTGAGTGATTTTGGCAATGATTATGATGTGGTTAGTTTAGCGGAAGAGTTTACTAATGCGGTGTTGGCAGAGTTAGATTTTAGGAAAGAAGCTACTTTTACAGAAAAGTTAAGATTTAATCTGAATCAGAGTAAATGGTTTGATCCTCAAAAAATCGCTGTCCCTAAAATTTATTGGGATTATACCACTGAAAAAATTTTGGTAATGGAGTGGTTACAGGGTAAGCCAATTCTCAAGGCAAAAATGCCAGAAGATAGTAAATTAATTGCTGATTTAAGCACTTTATTATTTCGAGCTTTTTTTCAACAAATTTATGTAGATGGTTTTTTTCATGCTGATCCTCATCCGGGTAATATTTTTTACTTGGATGACGGGCGCTTGGGTTTGATTGATTGTGGTATGATAGGGCGTTTAGACCCTCGTACTCAACAGTTATTAACAGAAATGTTGTTGGCAGTAGTGGATATTGATGCTCAGAAGTGCGCCCAGTTAACTTTAGAATTATCAGAAAATAATTCTAGTAAAACTAATATTGCTCGTTTGGAAAATGACTATAATATTATGTTGAGAAAGTACTATAATATGAGTCTTTCTCAAATTAATTTTAGTGAGGTTTTTTATGAGATTTTAGAGGTAAGTAGAAATAATAAAATTAAGCTACCCGGTAATATGGGTTTATACGCTAAAAGTTTAGCCAATTTAGAAGGAGTTGCTCGTCAATTTAATCCCGATATTAACCTTTTAAATGAAATAAAACCTTTAACGATGGATTTATTGCGCCGTCAACTGGTGGGGGATACTCCTTTACAAACGGCTTTTCGTACAGTTTTAGATTTAAAATCTATTGGTTTACGTTCTCCTCGTCAACTAGATGTTATTCTTGATCGCTTAAGTTCGGAAACTTTACAGTTCAATCTACAAATCAGAGAATTAGATAATTTACGGCGTAGTTTGGATGATTCAGCTAACCGTTTATCTTTTAGTATTGTGGTAGGGGCGCTGATTATGGGTGCTGCGATTATTTCGACGGGCGCTTCCACGGCACAATTAATGTTATTAAGTAATATTTTATTTGCGGCGGCAAGTTTATTGGGTTTATGGCTAATTGTTAGTATTTTACGATCCGGGCGCTTGAAATAGAGCGTCCTGAAAAAGTACAATCGTGAGGGGGGTGGATAGTGCATAGTGGGAAGTGACCAGAAAATACGGTATTTTCTCTAAAACCTCAGTTCGATATAACAGTAAAATCGAAAACATTGTGGAATAAGCAATTAATCCACCAATTACATTGACTAAAAAATTAATGGGACTTCTGTGTCGTGAATGAACTATTTGGGATATATTTTGTAACTGGTCATTCACTGTTTCAATTAAAGAGCGTTTTCTCAACATCAACTTTTCCCATGGTTCTAATAATTTATTATTCATATTTTTTTTGAATGGCGTAATTAACTTAATATTTTGCTGATATAGCTCTTGAAATAAATCTTGAGAAATATAGCCTTTATCTCCAAATAATCTCCCCCATAAATTCTTGGTTAAATAAGGAACTGTTTTTCTATCGTCCACATTTCCTTGGGTGATTTTAAATGCTAAGATTTCACCCATTTCGTTAATAATTAAGTGAAGTTTAAAGCCGAAATATCAGTCAATAGAGCTTTTTCCCCAATGGGCTAAGTTTTGAAAAACTTTATTTCTTTTCGCTCTTTTCTTATGGCAAATATTGACTAATAAAATTGCACCTGTATAAAGATAGCCAAAGACATAGGCGGGGGGAGTAGTAAATTCAAGGGTAATTACGATAATAAATACAGAGATAATGAGAAGGTTTTTTTTCTCGCAAAGGCGCAAAGACGCAAAGGATTTTAAGGTTTGTTGCATGAGGAAAAGAAAAGGGTTTGTTTAGACAAGTGTTTAGAAAAGATAAACGCAAAGTTATACGTTTGTTTAGAGACTTTAGGTACAGGGTTAGCGGTGGCGATCGCATTTATTCGGGGTTTAACAGGGCAAAGATTAGGTAATTTTTATGTGGATTTAACCTTATCTATTACTCGCATTTTATTACCTATTTCTATTCTAGGGGCGATCGTACTCATAATCTCAGGAGTACCAGAAACCTTATCTCCTCCTGTAACGGTAACAACGTTGGAGGGCGCTAATCAAGTAATTGCGATCGGACCGGTTGCTCATTTTGAGATCATTAAACAATTAGGGGAAAATGGTGGCGGTTTTTTTGGTATTAACTCAGCGCACCCCTACGAAAATCCTAATCCTTTCTCTAATCTAGTGGCGATTTTGGCAATGATGAGTATTCCCACTTCCTTAATTTATACTTATGGAATATTTGCCAATAGTAAACGTCAAGCATGGTTAATATTTTGGATGGTATTTAGTATTTTTACCGTCTTGACTGTCATAACTGCCGTAGGAGAATATTACGGTAATCCTTTAGTTAATAACCTTTTAGGAGAAACCCAACCCAACTTAGAAGGAAAAGAAGTCAGATTTGGTTGGAGTCAAACCGCCTTATGGGCTGTTATGACAACGGCTACTGTGTGCGGTGCTGCAAATGGAATGCACGATTCCCTAATGCCTACGGGGGGATTTAGTACCATGTTTAATCTATTTTTACAGATAATTTGGGGAGGACAGGGTACAGGTACAGCCTATCTATTCATTTACCTGATTTTAACCGTATTTTTAACAGGATTAATGGTAGGAAGGACACCCGAATTTTTAGGGCGAAAAATCGAAAAACCAGAGATAGTATTAGCCAGTGTGATTTTATTAGTGCATCCTATCGCTATTTTAATCCCCAGTGCCATAACCTTAGCTTTTCCTGAAACTTTAGCAGGAATTAGTAACCCAGATTTTCATGGCATTTCACAAGTAGTATTCGAGTATGGGTCGGCGGGCGCTAATAATGGTTCAGGTTTTGAAGGATTAGGAGATAATACTTTATGGTGGAATATCAGTACAACCTTTAGTTTAATTTTAGGTAGATATGTGCCAATTATTGCCCTCTTATTACTAGCCGATAATATGTCACGGAAACAACCAGTACCTTTAACATCTGGTACTTTACGGACAGATACGGTGTTATTTACCAGTATAACAGCAGGGGTAATTTTGATATTAGGTGCATTGACATTTTTTCCTGTGTTAGCTTTAGGTCCGATCGCAGAAGGGTTTAACTTATTGTGAATTTTAGAATCAAAGTAAATCATTTTCTGTTAAGTTCGCATCTTTCATGATACTTTTAAGAGTTCCAATCGGTAAATCTTTATTACTATGAATAGGCACAATCAGAGAATCTTATCCTTTTTCAAATTTAAAATGACTACCTCTAGTTTTAACTAATATCCAGCCTTTCTTTTCTAAAATTTTAGCAAGTTTTTTCCCAGAAATAGATTTTATAAGGCTAATTCAATTAGTTGATAATTTTCGGGTATTTCTTCTTCAATAGAATCGTCTAAATAAAGTTCGATCGCTTCTTTCACCATTTCTAACAAATGTTCATAACTTTCTCCCCAAGTATGACAACCTTTGAGAGAAGGTACACTTGCACACCAAACATCATCTTCTTGCCACACTAAAACTTTAATTTTCATAACTATTGAATCCTAGTCATACATTCTTATTCTGTCATGAATAAACTACCACGTTCACAACGAAAACATACACCCAAAGCCAAAAATCAAGGGTAAGCGTTCAGGGGGAGACGAAAATATGGTAGTTTAGAGACATGGAAAAAGAGCAACTACTGAAAATAAATTTTTACACGATGGGAGAATGGGATTTGACTCCCGAAGGAGTGAAAAATTTTGTGGTGCATCAAAAACAAAGAATTGAACAACTAGAAAAAGAACTGGAAGAATCAAAACAAAGACAAGAAAATCTGGCAGAAAAAGTTAATAATAACTCCAATGATTCGAGCATTCCACCATCCACTGAAATTATTAAACCAGAAAAGAAACAAAAATTAAACAGTAAAAAAAGAAAAAGAGGTGGACAAAAAGGGCATATTGGCAAGAATAGATAATTATACCCTGAATCAGAATGTAAAAGTGTTGAAAACCACCTACCTGAAACCTGTAAATGTTGTGGAGAAAAACTTTCAGGTAGAGACGACCATCCTTATCGCCATCAAATAGTGGAAATACCACCCATGGCACTAGAAATAGTCGAACATCGCTGACATCAATTAGAGTGTGACCATTGTGGCACGAAAACAAGAGCTAATTTTCCCGAAAACGTCTGTGAAAGTGGCTATGGTGCTACAGTGGTAGCTTTAGTCTCTTTGATGAGTGGGGTATATCGTCATTCTTATCGTATGATTGTGAATGGAATGCAGGACTTTTTTGGGATTATTGAAGGTGGAAAATGCTTTGTGGCTATTTGTAGATGTAGAAAATTTAGAACCGACGAATAATGGCGCCGAGAGAGCAATTCGTCCAGCGGTGCTGTGGAAAAAGACGAGTTTTGGTTCACAAAGCGAGAATGGTAGTATCTTCGTGGCAAGAATGCTGACGGTAGTAAGTAGTTTACGTTCTCAAAATCGTCATGTTTTGGAATTTATCCGAGAAACTATTGAGGCAAATAGACAAGGAAATTCGACCCCATCTTTAATCCCAAGAGATAGCATTCCTTGTCCATCTTCAGATTCCTTCACTTCGGGTAAGATTGACACAGATGATGAGTCAATCTCTTTGGTTGCATAACCCTCTGAACGTTTACAACAAATCTACTTTGATACTACCTTGAAACCACTCTGCTTATTCTGGGGAATATTGCCAATCAGCGCCCACCTGAATAGTTACATCTGTACTAATAACTCCAGTGCCTTCCACCAATACTTCACCGATACCCAAATCAGCACGAATTCGTGCCGCTGTAGAAGCATCGCCATTTTGAGCAATAATTCTAGTTTTTGCTAAGGGTTGATTTTGAGGAATAGAACTTACAAACACTCGCCTATAACCGGCTTCAGCTAAAGCGGTTGTTAAACTTTGAGCTTTTTCTGTGTCATCAGGATTCGTTTGAATAGCAATACGCACTTGACTAGGGTTAAATTCTTGCTCTGTCACCTCGTAGTAATCTGGAGTAGCATTAAAATGCTCCACGGCAATTTTATTAATACTTCTAGGATGAGGTAGCCAATAACTTAACTCACCTTCTTCTGGTTGATTAAACTCTCCAGGTAACATCACCATTTTAAAATTAGAGCGACTTTTTTGCCCAGCAAATGCAGAAAGGGCAATAATTTCATTGGTACTTAAATTTGTATCTAAGTGAGAACGAATCACCCCCAAAATTTCGGGCATTCTGAGGATGGTGCGAGGATTTAAAGCCTGTTCAACGAGCGCCCGTAGCACCGCTTGTTGTCGTTGCACTCTACCCACATCCCCTAAAGCATCATAACGAAAACGTAGTAATTGTAACGCCTTATCACCATCGAGATGTTGTTGACCTTCTTTTAGATTAATATACAACCTTTGACTGTCATCACTATACTTCATATCTTTGGGGACATAAAAATCTACGCCACCCAAGGCATCAATTAATTTTTCTACCCCTTGCACATTGATACGGATGTAGCGATCAATTTCCACCCCATCTAACATATTACTCACTGATTCCGCCGCCAAAGCCGGACCACCATGGGCATTAGCTTCATTAATTTTGGTAATTCCCACATCAGGCACAAAAGTTTTAGTATCCCTAGGAATGGATAAAACCACCACATCATTTTTTTGAGGATCAAACCTTAGTAATAATATACTATCGGATAAGCCATCAAAAGAATTGACTAAGGCATGGTAGCCTAAATTATCTTTGGGATGATCGGCAATATCGGAGGTTAACACTTTAACCCCCAAGACTAAAATATTAACAGGGCGACTGAGATTCGGTATATTTAAACTACTGAAGGTAACGGCATCTTCTTGGTTAAATACAGCTTCTTCCTTGGCGGATAATCTGACTTGAGAAAAGGGAGTTTGAGTAAGTGATAGAGCCATCAGCGCCCCTAACACAGTGGAAACCGAAGCAATGGCACTTAAACCAAAACCCATTAATAGCCAATTTACTTTTTTGGGCGTTTTGGGCTGTTGCGGTTTGGGGCGCATTTTTTTCGTGGGATGGTAGTTGAGTTTGCTTACTGACATATTATGGTGTTAGGTGGTAGGGGAAGCAGGGGGGGAGAGAAGGGAGAGAAGGGAGAGAAGGGAGAGAAGGGAGAGAAGGGAGAGAAGGGGGAGAAGGGGAAGCAGAGGGAGAAAGGGAAGCAGAGGGAATAATTACTGGTTACTTATTTAACCTTTGCCCTTTTAACTTTGCCCTTTTCAAACCTTTGCCCTTTTAAAAGTTGTCTTTCATGCCCCGTAAGCGCCCGAAAACTCGACTAGGTTCAGTAAAACCCATAGCAGACTGAATTTCTGGGCTATCCCATCGTAAAAAAGGATTAGTCATTTTTTCATTGCCCAACCAAGCGGGGATAGTAGATTTATTTTCTTGACGTGCTATCTTAACCTCTTGATAGCGATCCTGCAAGTGTAAATTGTTACTTTCAATGGTTATAGCAAAATTTAAGTTACTGAGGGTGTATTCATGGGCGCACCATACCCTAGTTTGATCGGGTAAACTGCGTATTTTTCCCAAAGAGTCCACCATTTGGGCTGGTGTGCCTTCAAACAAGCGCCCACAACC
Source organism: Cyanobacterium sp. T60_A2020_053 (assembly GCA_015272165.1). Taxonomy (NCBI): domain Bacteria; kingdom Bacillati; phylum Cyanobacteriota; class Cyanophyceae; order Chroococcales; family Geminocystaceae; genus Cyanobacterium; species Cyanobacterium sp. T60_A2020_053. Next base: position 61,423 of record JACYMF010000058.1, on the reverse strand, counting down.
CCCCGAAAACAATGTATCTCCGCAAAATAGTTCCCCAGCCTCTGACGCTTCGACGGGGGGAAAATAATAGGCGATGTGCGCTTTGGTATGGCCGGGTACAAAAAAAACTTCTCCTTTGCGCCCGACAAATTCTACGGTATCTCCTTCTTGCAAAAATACTTGTTGATGGGGTATTCTACCCCTATCCTCCTCGCCACCATATACCACTGCATTAGGAAAAGCCTTGATTAATTCTTTATTACCGCCCACATGATCGCCATGGTGATGGGTGTTAAAAATTGCCACTAATTGACCATTTAATTCTTTGATACAGTTTAACACCGGTTCAGCTTCGGCTGGATCAACTACTGCCACTTGATTCGTATTAGAATCATGAATTATGAAGATATAGTTATCGGATAATACTGGTATTCTGATAATATTCATGGTATAAATGGCGAGTGTAATTAACAAAACTTAACTTGCCATTATATATCAGTCTTTCATTCAATGGATTATTGATCATAAATAATGCCATCTGTAACTTGTGAATACCAACAAAAATAATTCTGATTTAAAAATTTCCATTATCGTCAGTGACTTATCCAGTAAAGGTTCTGGGCGCTGGGGCGGTGGCGTGCGCCCATTTTTGATCGCTGAAGCATTAACCAGATTAGGCTATCAAGTAAGAATTTTTGGCTTAGGTTTTGACAGCGAAACTCCTCGTTTTTCCACGAAAATTCCCATTACTTATATTCCTTGTGACTATTACTCCAATCTTTTTGGAGCTAGTAAAGAGTTACTAAGTTGTATTGATGGGGATATTATTTATGCTGTTAAGTTGAAAGTGAGTAGTTTTGGCATCGGTATTATTAAAAAACTTTTGGCGCGCAAACCGTTAATTTTAGACATTGATGACTGGGAAATGAGTTGGTATGGGGGAGATGACTGGCGCTTAGGTTTAAATCCCCTAAAATTCATGAAGGAAGTTATTAAAGGAGATGGTAAACTAAGAAATCCTGACCATCCATTCTACTTGAGACGGTTAGAAAAATTTACCAGTTATGCCGATGCCATTACTACCCATAATCTCTTTTTACAAAAACGTTTCGGGGGCATTTATATTCCCCAAGGGAAGGATTTACAGTTATTTAACCCAGCTAATTATAATCAAAAAACCGTTAAAGAAAAATACGGTTTACAAGATTATCGGGTGTTGATGTTTCCCGGCGCCCCTCGCCCCTACAAAGGTGTTGAGGATGTGTTGAGGGCGCTGGATATACTCAATGAAGAAGATTTACGCCTTGTCATTGTAGGCGGTAGCCCCTATGATGATTATGATCAATATTTACAAGAAAAATGGGCAAAATGGTTAATTTATCTGCCTCCGCAACCCTTCGAGATGATGCCCGAAATGGTGACGGGCGCTGATATTATGGTGATACCCCAACGGGATACCCTTGAAACTATTGCTCAATTTCCGTTAAAATTGACCGATGCCATGACTATGGCTAAACCGATTCTAGCCACTAAAGTAGGTGATATTCCTGAATTATTGCAGGATACAGGATATTTAGTTGAACCTGAATCACCCTCAGCTATAGCTGAAACTATCCAGAATATTTTTAACGATTATGCCACAGCCTTGAATAAAGGATTACAAGCTAGAGAACGCTATTTTATGTATTTTAGCTTAGAGCAAATGGAATTTATGTTACAACAAGTGATCGATTCCGTCATAACTTAAAGTAAGTTTGTAGTTAGGGCTTTAGCCCAAATCACACTGGATTAATATACTTTTATCTTTAAGGCTTTAGCCCTTATTTAATCATTTTTCATGAATCATAACAAATTACTACTCAAATATGCGCTTCAATTTCGTTGGCTAATTCTCGCAAGTTTATTGTTTGGTTTTTCGGGCGCTTTTTTTAATAGTATTGGTGTTACTCTGATTATCCCTATAGTTTTAAGTATATTAGACCCTACTTTACTGGATACCAAAAATTTTCCTCCCATTTTAAGTAAACCTTTTAGTTTTTTTGATACATTTGAAGGTAATACAAAAATAGCTTTAATGCTAGGGATAATTATTTGTATTATTGTGTTTAAAAACATTAATAATATCTTAAATCTTTTATTTAGCTCATGGTTAAGTAAAAGTTTATCTAACCGTTTAAAATACGACTTATTAGACTTGTTAATGTCAGTGGACTTAGACTTTTTTCAAAGAACAAAAGTTGGCACATTAATTAGTAATTTAGAAACAGAATCATCTCGCACTGCTGCGTCAGTTAATACCGCCATTAAAATGGTTACTATTTCTTTTAATTTATTCACTTTTACAGTGATACTTTTCACTATTTCGTGGCAATTAACATTAATTACGGGTTTTTTATTATTTTTACTGAGCTTAAGTAATCAATTTTTTGTAGAAAGGTCAAAAGAATTAGGTAGAAAACAAAGACAAATTGCTCGTACTTATTCTCAAAAATTAATCGAAATATTAACAGGAATTAGATTAGTTAAATCCATGAGCAAAGAAAAGGAAGAGTATTATAATTTAACCAATTTAATGAATCAAAAACAACAGGCAGATTTAGCAGTTGAATACAATAGTATGCTTATTTCTCCATTGAATGAAATAGGAGGGATATTGATTATCTTAGCCATTGTAATTATTGGAAAAGTTAGCCTTGGCGAAAATGCTAATACTTTAGTACCAGTATTGTTAACTTATTTAATAGTGTTATTTCGTGCCGTGCCGTTGGTCGCTCAAATCGATAATCAACGTAACGCTTTTGCCAATCAATCTAGTAGTGTTGAGGTGGTTAATGAATTTTTAAATCGTCAAGATAAACCCTTTTTACCACAAGGTAATATTGCTTTTTCTTCCCTTCAAAAAGAATTTTATTTTGACCATGTCACCTTTACATATCCGGGGCATGATAAAGTAGTTTTAGATAATATTCAATTATCAATTCCTCAAGGAAAAGTAACAGCTTTAGTAGGCTCATCTGGTTCGGGAAAATCAACTTTAGGGGATTTATTTGTTAGATTTTATGATCCCACCCAAGGAAAAATTTTAATTGATAATATTGATTATAAAAAATATGAGTTAAAAACTATTAGAGCAAAAATGGCAGTAGTAAGTCAAGACACTTTTTTGTTTAATAATAGTGTCCGTTACAATGTTTCTTATGGTTTAGAAAATATTGATGATAATCAATTAATTAATGCATTAAAACAAGCCAATGCTTATGATTTTGTGATGGAATTACCTCAACAATTAGAAACAGAAATAGGAGATAGAGGTGTATTATTATCAGGAGGGCAAAAACAACGTATCGCCATCGCTAGAGCATTATTACGTAATCCTGAGTTATTGTTGCTAGATGAAGCCACCAGCGCCCTCGACACCGTTTCTGAAAAAGTCGTGCAGGAAGCCCTAGATAACTTGTGTCAAAATCGCACTACGGTAGTTATTGCCCATCGTCTTTCTACCATCCAAAATGCTGATCAAATTGTGGCATTAGAAAAAGGTAAAATTCAAGAAGTCGGTACTCATGAAGAATTACTAGCACAAAATGGTTATTATGCCAAACTTTATGCTATGCAATTTAAAAATACTCCTTCTATTCCCCAGCCAAATTAAAAATTCAGTAACAACTATATTTTTATGTCTCGCAAAGGCGCAAAGGCACAAAGGTAGTTTAAGAGAGTAAAACTAATGTTAACGTAAAGTTTCTTAATTTTTGCTTAGAGAATGATCTTTATAATGAGCTAAATTAGCTATAATTTGAGCAAAATTTGCCCTAATTTTCTTAACCACCATGAATAAAAAAGTAAATTTACTGCTAACAGTAATCTCAGGCTTACTTTTTAACCATCATACCAGCGCCCTCGCCCAAGAAATAAAAATTGATGGTACAACTGCCACCATCATCACCAGAGAAGGACAGCAAATCACCATTGATGGTACAAGTTTATCAAGGGATGGTCAAAATTTATTCCATAGTTTCCAAGAATTTGGTTTAAGTCAAGATCAAATCGCTACATTCTTGACTAATCCTAATATTCAAAATATTTTAACTCGTGTAACCGGTGGCAATGTTTCCCAACTTAATGGGTTGATGGAAGTTATGGGCGGTAACTCTAATCTCTTTTTTCTCAATCCTGCTGGTATTGTTTTTGGGGATAATTTTAGTTTAAATGTACCAGCAGATTTTACCGCTACCACTGCCACAGGTATCGGTTTTGGTGAAGAAACCTTTAGCGCCCTCCACCCCAACAATTACGATAATTTGTTAGGTAATCCTAGCAGTTTTATTTTTAATCAAGATAATATCGGTAGCATCGTCAACAAAGGTGATTTATCTTTAGCCACAGGGCAAAATTTAACTCTTATCGGTGGCAATGTTATCAATACCGGAAAAATCACCACCCCATCAGGAAATATTCTCATACAAGCCATTGAAGGCACATCAAGGATAAAAATAACCCCTGAAGGCAGTTTACTGAGCTTAGAGCTTAATATACCGCAAGATGAGCAAGGAAATTTATTAGGGTTCACCCCCCAAGATTTGCCCACTTTATTGACGGGGGAGAAAGTTACTATTAATAATACAGAAATACCAACAGGGCAGGGCAACGCCATTGTTAATAATAGTTTGAATGCTGACGGAGTAGAGACGGGAGGAAGCGTAACAGTTTTAGGGAAAAATGTCGGTTTATTGGGTGCAAATCTTTCCGCACAAGGGGAAACGGGGGGAAGTGTCAAACTTGGTGGCGATTGGCAAGGTAAAGGAAATTTACCCACCTCAGCGGTTACTGTGATGGATAGTGACTCGACTATTAATGTGGATGGTAGTCAACAGGGGGGAACTGTTGTATTATGGTCAAAGGAAAATACCCAATTTTATGGCAATATTAGCGCCCGAAATGGTGGTAAAGTGGAGACATCCAGCGCCCTCCACCTTTCTGCATTAGGATCAGTTTTAGCAGGGGAATGGTTGTTAGACCCCTCAAATATTGTTATTAATAGAACAGAAGATGGTAGTATTGACGGTAATTTTGACGGTGGTAATCCTAATTTATTTCAACCCACAGCAGATAATTCCTTTGTGGATGCCACACAAATTGAAAATTCTTTAAATGAAGGGGTAAGCGTCACCATTACTACCGCCTCGGAAGCATTGGCAGAAGGTAATATCACCGTAGAAACTGATATTAATGTCACTCAGGAAGGAGAAATAGTGCCGACTTTGAGTCTCATTGCTGATAATGACATTATTTTCAAGAATAACTTTTTGGGGGGAGGGGCGCTTAATGTTGCTTTAACAGCAGGGGGAGATATAAAAGGCGCAGATTTAGAAATCTCTAGTAATAACGGTAGTATTAACATTATCAGTGGTGGCGGTATAAATATTGATAATCTTGATAGTTCATCTTTATTAAGCGGTGGCAATGGCGGTAATATTAACCTTGAAACTGGGGGAAATATTCTGATAACCAGTTTAACCACAAGTTCAGATGATCCGATTAATAGTAACGGTGGTAATTTAAGTATTAGTAGCGGTGGTAATGTGGCATTAGGAGGAATTTTTACAGGAGGTGCGATTTCCTCTGGTGATATAACCATCACAGGGAGTAATATTCTTCTCAGTGGTGCGGTGGCTGATTTACCCTCTATTCCTCAAGATAATAGCGCACCTAACCCCACGGAGGGCGCTGGGGATATTACCATCACGGGAGGTGATACTATTGTTTTATCTGGTTTATTTGGTAAATCTTTAACGGTTTCGGGTAATTTAGCCTTAGTTACTTTGAAAGATAACCCTCAATTAGCGCCCTTCTTCCCAAATGGTGGCTTAAATGCGGTGGCAATCATTGACGGTAAAATTATCACAAGCGGGAATCAAACCGTTAGCGGTAATCTTTTCTTAGGTAATGATTTTGCTTTTCAAGGTAATAACTTAACTTTCAATCAAATTAACTCAGCTAATATCAATATTCCTGTTAATCCAGAAGATAGCGCAGAAACAACCATTAGTAATGCCTTTGGGGTGTTAGCGACTTTACCTATTCAAACCAATGCCAACCCTCGTAATTTACTGCTAGATAGTGCTGGATTAATTAACTTTAATGCAGATGTGGGGCGCCAAAATCCTCTCAATACTTTAACAATCGCTGATAGTCAAAAAGTTAATTTGGGCAATGATTTAATTAGTGTCAATGATATTCTAATTAACGCGCCCCTCGCCCTATCAGGTAACATATTGATGGATTCTCAACAGGGTAGTATTACTGTAACAGAAGACACCACAGTAGAAGCTGGTAGTAATATTACTCTTTCCGCTACGGAAGACTTAACCTTAAATAATGTTACCGTGATTCCTGCTTCGGAAGTTGATGAAACAAGAAATGACGGCGCTAATAGTAATAATAATTTAACTGTCACCGCTTCTAATGATGCCCAACAGTTAGCTGATGCCATTGTGGGAGAAGGTGTTGACGTCACAGAGGCTAAATTTACGGGCGCTGATACTTCTGCTGGTAGTTTTAGCGGTGGCAGTGGTGTAGGTTTGGGTATTGATACGGGGATTATCCTTTCTACGGGTAATGTTAATGATGCGGTGGGCGCTAATACAGAAGGCGGTAAAACTACTGATAATTTAACTCCCGGAGATGTGGACTTGAATGGTTTAATTACGGAAGGTTTAACTCAGGATGCTTCAGTATTAGAGATTACCTTCGAGACGGAAGGGGGAAATTTATTTGTTAACTATATTTTTGCTTCAGAAGAATATAACGAGTTTGTTAATAGTAGTTTTAATGATGTATTTGGTTTCTTTCTCAACGGTAGAAATATTGCTGTAGTGCCGAATACTAATCAACCAGTGACAGTGAATACTATTAATAATGGTAATCCATCGGGGGTTGATGCCACTAATCCACAGTTATTCAATGATAATACTATCAATCCAGAAACGGGACTCTCTCCTTTTAACTTAGAGTTTGATGGTTTTACCAATACTTTAACCGCTCAAACGGGGAATCTTGAACCGGGTAGCTATACCATTAAATTTGCCATCGCTGATGTGAGTGACACTGCATTAGATTCGGCGGTATTTATTCAAGGTAGTTCTTTTGGTGATACTCGTGTACTGGGTGGCAATACGGGAGGTTTAGCTAATATTAACCTCGAAAGTCGTCAAGGTTCAGTTATTACCAATAACCTTAACTTAGCTGGGGTGAGGGGCGCTGATCTTAATATTAATGCTGGTAACAATGTTTTAGTTAATACTATCAATGCGCGCGGAAGTGACGGTAGAGGGGGAATTGTGGATATTCGCACTGGTAATTTATTCCAAGCTACGGGGGTATTACCTGAATCAAATGTGAGTATTTCTACGGTAGGGACAGAATCGGGAGATTTAGTTAAAATTCAATATGGTGGTTTAAATGATAATAATTTACCTGTGCCTTTTCAGGTGACTGGTGAGGATATTATTAATGGCACTAAAGGCAATATCGAAACTTCTCGCCTCAATATTTCTGATGAGGTTTTCCCTTTTACTTCTATTCAAGAAAATGTTAGTATTATATCTCAGTCTCCTTCTGTAGAAGCTCCCGTAGAAACTCCTATCGATCCTAGAGAGGAATTATTAACAGAAGGGAAAATATTTCCTAACCCCACTAATAACGAATCACCTTCTAGCACAAATCTTGATCCCAATGCCAATTATACGCCCAATCTAGCGGTAACAACTATTGAGGGCGCTCAAGGAATTTTACAGGATTTGGCCACAGAAACGGGGGTTAAAAGTAGCTTTATTCATGTCACCTTTACTCCGGCTAACTATAATCCTGCCACAGCCGATGATGATTTGGCACGGCGAGAGGCGCTGAAAACTCAAGAATTTGAAGCGGTAGGGGTTGACACTCCTGATATTGCTACTTTTTTGCGCCCAGATAGCGCCCCTAGCGATCGTCTGGATATTCTCATGATTACCCCAGATGGTAAACCGTTAAGGGTAGTTGTGCCTGTTAGCCGTGAGGAAGTGGTGCAAACTGCTACGGATTTATGGGCCAATGTTTCTAATGCTTTTGATTTGAATGATGATTATTTGCCAGACGCTCAAAAGTTATATAGCTGGTTAGTGGAACCTTTGGAGGAGTTACTGACAGCGCAGGAAATAGAAAATTTGGTATATTTATTACCCGGGGATATTCGTTTTGTACCTTTGGCGGCACTTCATGATGCCAAGAGTGGTCAATTTTTGGTGGAAAAATACAGTAGTGGTTTAGCACCAAGTATTAATCTTAATGATAACCGTTACCGTAGCATCAAAGACCGTAATTTACTGGCCATGGGCGCTTCTGAGTTTGCTAATCCTGAAGTTGTACCTTTACCGGCGGCTGGACTAGAATTACCTACGGTGCAGACTGTTTGGCAAAATAATCCTAATGTTTCCCGATTGGATAGTAGTAATTTTACTTTAGATAATGTTCGTGCTAGTTTGAATCAGAGTTATGGTATCGTACATTTTGCGACTCATGGGGAGTTTAACCCTGATGATTTGAGTCAAAGTTATATTCAATTATATGATTCTCGTCTCAATATCAATGAGTTACGCACTTTAAATCTAGGTAATTTGGACGTTGATTTATTGGTGTTAAGTGCTTGTAATACTGCTTTTGGTAATGAGTTGGCTGAGTTGGGTTTTGCTGGTTTGGCTGTACAAGCTGGGGTGCGGAGTGCGCTGGGTAGTGTGTGGCAAGTCAGTGATACTGGCACTTTGGCTTTAATGACGGAATTTTATCAACAATTACAAAATCAAACTATTAAGGCGGAAGCGTTACGTCAAGCCCAACTGAGTATGTTAACAGGTGATACGGCTAAATCTGCTGATGGTGAAATTATTACTACTTCAAATAAAGAGATTTCTTTGGCTGATTTACCGCCAGTGTCTCGACAAGGGGAGGATTTTTCTCATCCTTTTTATTGGGCGCCCTTCACCATGATTGGTAATCCTTGGTAATTTAGAATGTAGAATTTTTGATTAGAGTAAAGACTGGATTAATCAAATTAAGTTTGGGCAATGATCAAAAGATTCTATCTTGGCAATTTGCCCATTTTTAAGAGATTAAATTAGGATAAAATAACTTGGTTAAACCTAAGATTAAAGCTACTATTATACCGCCTACGACGGTGCGCGCTAGAAAGTCTAAATTATCAATTCTTTTATTAACATCATCAATCCTTTTGTTAACATCATCAATCCTTTGATTGAGTCCATTTTGTCCTTCTTTTAAAACAGCTATATCAGTTCTTAAATCACTTAATTTAAGATTAACTTCTTCTTTGACATGGTTCAATTTTTGATTAACTTCTTCTTTAACATCATTCAATTTTTGGTTAACTTCTTCTTTAACATCATTTAATTTTTGGTTAACTTCTTCAAATTTGTGGTCGATGCGCTCAAATTTAGTGTCAATACGATCAAATTTGCTGTTGATTAAATCTTTTAATTCTCTTAAATCATTATCGGTAATGGTAGCCATTTCAACACCTCTCAAATATTCCCTAGATTTATTTTAACAAGGGGCTTAAGCCCCATGTTACCCCTTGCTATATTAATTAATCTTTTAATCTTTTTAAGACTTTTTCAGCAGACCCTAGATAGTATGCTACGAAGACTGTAACCCTTACTCTCTCGTTCTCAAAATGCAATTTGCATACCAAGTAATGAAGAGCCAATTCTACATTCTAAATTCTACATTCTAAATTCATTCCATTGTCAATTATCAATTGTTAATAGAACTACCGTCACCCACAATAATTTGCTTGAGGGTGGTAAAAGTTTCTAAACTAATTAAACCCCGGCGATGACCTTTTTGATTAGAAACTCCCAAAAATACCGAGTTACTACCCTGTAAATAACGATAAAAACGAGGGGATGAATTGATATACACAAGGGCGCTATCGGCTTCCATGGCAAAAATGCGCCCTTCTTGGTAAGAATCAGTTACTAAACAATTAGCATGACCACTACTATATTCATTGATGAAATTAATGGCGCTGTGGAGGTCTGGAGTGCGCTGGAAAGCGATTTTTCGAGTCAAAAAGGGTTCGCTCCATTGAGTGCTTTTAAGAGGGCTTAAATATTCGGGAAATTCCTCAACTAAATCAGCTTCTCCTTTGAGGATAAATTCTTGTTCTTTGAGGTAGCTAAATAAACGTATGATCGAGTTGGATTTTTGTTGAGCGCTAATCAATACTTTTTCGATGGCATTAACAGGATCAGGGATACTATTATGACTATCCACAATGATAGATTTTAACAAGTCTAAATCGCTGGATACTGACCAGTATAAATAACAATTACCCATAGCTGATTTGAGGACGGGCGCTGTGGCCATTTGTGTCACCTGTTGAATTAAACGAGGCCTGCCGTAGGGGATAATTAAATTCAGATATTGATCTTGGGTAATTAAATCTTGAATGGAGTAACCTTGTTCTGAGGGCAAAAATTCCACGCAACCATCAGGAAAATTAGCTTCTTCCAGCGCCCCTCGCAATATTTCTGAGATCACTGTGTTGGTATTACTAGATTCACTACCACCGCGCAAAATTAGACTATTACCCGTTTTTATGGTCAAACCAGCGGTAATAATCGCCAAATCGGGTAACGCCTCATAAATTAAAGCAATTACCCCTAAAGGCATCAACTGAGAGTAATTTTGACAATATGTCACCTGATAGGGAGAATTAATCACCTTTTGAAAAGGATCGGGTAATTCGGCTAGGGTTTTGAGGATTTCTACCGCACTGATTAACCTTTGGGGTGTTAATTTTAGCCAATCTAAAATCAAATCAGGTACAGACATTTCTCGACTAATTTCCAAATCAAGGGTATTTGCTTGTAGAATGTCATCGAAGGAATCTTCTAGCTTTTGCGCCATCAAAGATACCGCCAAAGAGCGCTCAGTGCCTTTTATACTAGCCATGGCGAGGAAGGCTTCATGAGCTTTTTTTACCCTTACTTTAATTGATTGAGTCATGGAATTAGTGGTCATAAAAATTAGTATCGATAGGGTAAAAACCAAATAAGTAAACTAATCATCATTAAAATAATGATTGCCACCGCCCAAAAAGTGATACCCCTAGGCATTACCGCCAATAGTAATGACATGATACCAATGGTAAACCACAAAGCGAACAAAAAATAATTTTTCGGAATACTTTGTTGTTTTCTCAAAACCCATGTTTTGCCACTCCAAAACCATTGTTTTTTGTAGGGTGACACGGTGGATAACTGTTCTATGTATTCCTTTTCCCCATCAGCGACGAAGATTTGTTGACACTTCTCGCAACCTAACGCTTCCGTTAAGACAATAGGGCGTATTACCCCTTGCCGACAGCAAGGACAAGGGTACTCTTGGTTAAGGTCAATTTTTTTCTTTTCCTGAGAAAACACCTTTAATAAATTATGAATTATGAGTTATGAATTATGAATTATGAATTATGAATTATGAATTATGAATTATGAGTTATGAATTATGAATGATAAAACTCCCCTTCTCCCTCTGCTTCCCTTTCTTCCCCTGCTTCCCTTTCTTCCCCTTCCCCCTCTGCCTCCCTTTCCTCCCCTGTCTTCCCCTTCTTCCTTTAATATTAAAACAAAAAAACCCTCTCCTAGAAAGGAGGAGGGCGCTGAATCAGAAAATCGATGGCTAGATAGCTTCGAGATTCTTCTCACCAGTTCTGATACGGATAGTTTCCTCTACAGGAGAAATGAAGATTTTACCATCACCAATTTCTCCAGTACGAGAAGCCTGAACGACTTTCTCTACCACCATATCCACTTGACTATCTTCCACAATGATTTCGATTTTGAGCTTTTGTAAAAATTCCACAGTATATTCAGAACCACGATAACGCTCCGTTTGCCCTTTTTGGCGACCAAAACCGCGCACTTCAGAAACCGTCATCCCGACAATACCCGCATTCACGAGGGCAATCTTCACCTCATCTAGTTTGAAAGGGCGAATAATAGCTTCAATCTTTTTCAATGTAAAAACTCCTCTTATTTATTTACTTATATAGGTTATACAATTTTCATGTTAATTTCTAACACTCTTATCTTAGGCATTTTTGTTAAATTGATTACATTTTTCCTTAAAGTATTATTTTTAAAGGCTTACGGATGCAAAATTTTTTTTCATAACCAAGCAGTTTCTCTGGTCTGAAGTGCGCTCATAACTCAATTCATCTGCTATTTTAGCGATAATTTCTATACCTCTACCACCAGTATTTAATTGATCTTGTTTTTTCCCCATTAATTCACGAAAGGCAATTAAATTAAAAGGTTGCCCAGAATCCCAAATCTTAATTGTTATAGAAGTAGGGGTGACGGAAATATAAATCTCGATGGCTGTTTCTTTTGGTTTATTTTTATGGGCATGACGTACAGCGTTGGTAAAACCTTCGGCTAGAGCCAGTTGACACTCTAACCAATGTTGGCGACTAATGTCATCGATTTTCAGGGTTTCATATTGATTTAAAACCTCTGCTAAACAAACTAAGTCGCTGTTGACGATAAAAGATGTTTGTTTGAAAACTTCCAATGGTGCCTCAATCCCTTACTGATTTTCCAGTAACAACTCAACTAATTTACACTACACAAAGATAATTTTATCAAAAAAATCAGGGTTAAAGCCCTTGTTAAGACAATAGTTTAAATTTTTTACTGTTTTGAAATATGCCATCATCTATTACATAACTTAATAGTTAATTTTTCTGATAGGGTTATCTTAGCTTAAATTTATTTGTTCAGCATTTTTAAATTATCATGTTTACTCAACCAGAAACAAAATATTATCAGTGGAAAAAATATCGTTGTGCTTATCGAGAATACAATATCAATCCAGACCATGATTCTTTACCATTGGTTTTAGTTCATCCAGTCGGCGTTGGCTTATCTGGACTATTTTGGCATCGTTTTTTAGCTAATATAACTACTAAATTACCTCAGCAGTCAATCTACAATTTTGAGCTTTTGGGGTGTGGTGAATGTGATTTACCTCGTATTGCTTATGATCCTAAAGATTGGGCTAGTCAGTTAAAGTTTTTCCTTGAAAATATCGTTAAAAAACCAGTTATTTTAGTGGTTCAAGGTGCTTCTTTTCCTGTGGCTATTTACACGGGCGCTGGGGATTTAAAATGTGACTTAATTAAGGGAATAATTCTCTCTGGTCCTCCAGCTTGGAATGTCATGACTAATGGAAGTAATCGTAATATTAGTGATATTACTTGGAATATATTTTTTGATTCTTTAATTGGTAATTTTTTCTATAAATATGCTCGACAAAGAAAATTTATTAAGTCTTTTTCAGAAAAAGAATTATTTGCTAATGCTAATCAAGTTGATGAAGAATGGCTTAATATGTTGGAAAAAGATGGTTTTGAGATGAAAAAACGTTACGGTGTGTTTTCTTTTTTAGCTGGATTTTGGCGTAAAGATTACACTAAGTTAATGAAGCAAATGGATCAAAAAATTTTGTTAATCATGGGAGATAAAGCTACCAGTGTTAGCAAAGAAGGTTATAAGGAAAAACCTGAAAAAAGAGTTGAATTATATCAACAAAATATTCCTAATTTAGAGGGAAAAATTATCCATGGGCGCAATGTTTTGCCCTACGAATCAACAGATAGTTTTGTGGCAGAAGTAATGAATTTTATTGATAATTTTGCTATTATTTCCTAAGCATTATCTCCAGACATTGAAATGTTAATATGGTAGTCTAAAAGTCGGGCTAGAAGCCCGATATACGTTGAAAAATATTATTTTGGAGAGGTCAATAAGTTGAATTTCTTACTTTTTACTTCTTACTTGTTACTTTTTACTTAATAAAGCGCCCTCCACCCCGTTCTATTGTGTTGGTTTTATAGTATAATGGATTATTTGGCAATAATTGAACGAAAGCGCCCTTCGTCGTTGTCAAAAAAGGTAGATTACGAGATATAACTCAATATAGTAGCATGACAACCAAGCAACAAACTAGACAATTTGACTACGTTAAAATCGGCATTGCTTCCCCCGAAAGAATCAGAGAATGGGGGGAAAGAACCCTACCTAACGGCATCGTAGTTGGAGAAGTAACCACCCCAGAAACCATTAATTATCGTACCCTCAAGCCGGAAATGGATGGGTTATTCTGTGAAAAAATTTTTGGACCTTCCAAAGATTGGGAATGTCACTGCGGAAAATATAAAAGAGTACGTCACCGTGGCATTGTCTGCGAACGTTGTGGAGTAGAGGTGACAGAATCTAGGGTGCGCCGTCACCGCATGGGTTATCTCAAACTAGCAGCGCCCGTCACCCATGTATGGTATCTCAAAGGTATTCCCAGTTACCTCAGCATTTTGTTAGATATGCCCTTAAGGGATGTAGAACAAGTAGTTTATTTCAATTCTTATGTGGTACTCAATCCGGGTAATGCCAGTAACTTGAGCCATCGTCAACTGCTCAACGAAGACCAATGGATGGAAATTGAGGAGCAAATTTACGCCGAAGACTCTGAGTTAGAAGATATTGAAGTAGGTATCGGGGCAGAAGCGGTGGAACGCTTATTACAAGAAATTCAACTAGAAGACGAAGCAGATAAATTAAGGGAAGAAATTACCAACAGTAAAGGACAAAAAAGAGCCAAGTTAATCAAAAGATTACGATTGATTGATAACTTTATTGCTACGGGTTCAAAACCAGAATGGATGGTTTTAAGTGTAATTCCAGTGATCCCTCCTGATTTACGTCCTATGGTACAGTTAGATGGAGGGCGCTTTGCTACTTCCGACCTTAACGATTTATACCGTCGTGTAATTAACCGTAATAACCGATTAAAACGCTTACAGGAAATTTTAGCGCCCGAAATTATTATCCGTAATGAAAAACGGATGTTGCAAGAAGCTGTAGATGCTTTAATTGATAACGGGCGCCGTGGTCGTACGGTGGTAGGTGGTAATAATCGCCCTCTCAAATCCCTATCTGATATTATCGAAGGAAAGCAAGGGCGCTTCCGTCAAAACCTCTTAGGTAAACGGGTTGACTACTCTGGACGTTCTGTTATCGTAGTTGGTCCTAATTTACAGATTTATCAGTGTGGTTTACCGAGAGAAATGGCTATTGAGCTTTTCCAACCCTTTGTAATCCATCGTTTAATTCGTTTGGGTATTGTTAGCAATATCAAAGCAGCCAAAAAAATGATCGTCAAAAATGATCCTAGTATTTGGAAAGTATTAGAAGAGGTGATCACAGGGCATCCTGTGTTATTAAACCGAGCGCCCACCCTGCACCGTCTAGGTATTCAGGCATTTGAGCCTGTATTAGTGGAAGGAAGAGCTATTCAACTACATCCCCTTGTGTGTCCTCCTTTTAACGCTGACTTTGACGGTGACCAAATGGCGGTTCACGTTCCCCTTTCCATCGAAGCTCAAGCCGAAGCGCGCCTGTTGATGATGGCTTGTCATAATATCCTTTCTCCGGCTACGGGTAAACCCATTATCGCTCCTTCTCAGGATATGGTTTTAGGTTGTTATTACCTCACTGCTGACAATCCGGCTGCGGTGAAGGGCGCTGGGACTTATTTTGCTAACCTCGAAGATGCTCTCAGGGCTTATGAACAAGATTTGGTGGACTTACACGCTCCTGTCTGGGTTCGCTTTAAAGGTGACGTAGATGGTAGCGATGGCGAACCCGATAAGGTGGAAACTCTCTCTGATGGCTCTATGTGGAAATATTACTATCAACGTGATAGTAAAGGTAAAGTGTTGAAGGACATTAATAGTAAAGTCAGGGAGAGCGCTGATGGCAAGAGACTTTCTCAGTATATTTATACCACTCCCGGCAGGATCATTTATAATAAAACCATTATTGATGCTTTAAATTTTGAAGTAGTTTAGGGGAGGTAGCAGGTTTCAGGTTGCAGGTTGCAGGTTTCGGGTTTAAAACCGTTCCCTCAATAGACTCTAGTAGAAGAAAAAGATCAATAAACATAAGTTTCTTGTCAATTCTTTAACCTAACACCTGACACCCGACACCTGATACCTATTCTCACCCTATGTTTTCAGGCATTGCAAAGCGATTGCCCAATCTTCTTCGGTATGAATTACCAAAATTTCACAGCTAGAGTCTGATTGAGCGATATTGGTATTGATGCACTTAGTGGCATTTTTGTCAAGGTCTAATTTTAAACCAACATAAGACAAACCAGCGCAGACTTTTTCCCTGACAAGGGCAGAATTTTCTCCGACTCCGGCAGTAAAAACCAGCGCCCCTAACCCCCCCAAACAGGGCAACATACTAGCAATTACGGATTGCAGACGATGGATATAAATATTAAAGGCTAGTTGTGCTTGAGGATTATCGTCAAGGGCGCTGATAATGTGGCGCAAATCAGCAGAAATTCCCGAAACACCTAATAATCCTGATTCTTTATTGAGTATGTGGTTAAGTTGAGGGGCGCTGTAATTATATTCGGTGATGAGATGAATCAAAATCGCTGGATCGATGCTACCACAACGAGCGCCCATCATCACTCCTTCGAGGGGGGTAAAACCCATACTGGTATTAATGCTTTGACCATTTTTGATAGCTGTAACTGAGCAACCGTTACCTAAATGACAGGTAATCAAATTCAATTCAGACAAGGGTTTGTTGATAATTTGTGAAGCGCATTCCGCCACATATTGATGAGAAATGCCATGGAATCCATAACGCTGGATACCCTGCTCATAAAATTTATAAGGTAGCGGATAAATTTTGGCTTCGGGGGGTATCGTTTGATGAAAAGCGGTATCAAATACTGCGATTTGAATGGTATCGGGTAAAATTTCTGAAATGGCGTTGATACCTTCGAGGTGCGCTGGGTTGTGATTGGGCGCTAGGGGAATTAATTTTTCGATGGTGTTTTTCACTTCTGGGGTAATGACACAGGCTTCACTATATTCTGCCCCTCCGTGTACTACTCGATGTCCTACTCTAGTAATTTCTGTTAAATTATCTAATACTTTTGTTTTACCTGTGGTGATAGTTGCCAGCATCATTGATATGGCGGAAGGGCGCTGGTTTTTGGGGATAGTAATTTCTACTTTTTCTTGATTCGCTTCAACTTTTAATAAACCATAATCATCGTTAACTGTCCAGTCGATAGTAGCGAACCATAGTGGGGCGGTGGAGTGCGCTGGTATATCGTGAGGGCTAATATCATAGATACAGCTTTTTTGGCTACTTGAACCAGCGTTTAAAACTAATATTTTCATAGTCTTGCACTCCTTTGTAGGGTGGGCATCGCCCACCATTAACTATTTTTTTGACAAAATTACTATTATTAGAGTTTGTAATTATACCCTCACCCCTAACCCCTCTCCCATAGGAGAGGGGAATAAGTGTGGTAAGGTTTCATTTGCAAAGGATAGTAGTGAGATATTAACCTAAAGGCAAAAGATAAACCAGCACAAATAAAATAATCCA
Organism: Cyanobacterium sp. T60_A2020_053; assembly: GCA_015272165.1. Lineage (NCBI taxonomy): Bacteria > Bacillati > Cyanobacteriota > Cyanophyceae > Chroococcales > Geminocystaceae > Cyanobacterium > Cyanobacterium sp. T60_A2020_053. The sequence continues at coordinate 43,910 of JACYMF010000058.1, read as the reverse complement.
AATGACATCAACAAAGTGCCAGTATAACTCAGATGCTTCCACGCCAAAATGTTTGTCCGCAGAATAATGACCTTCTTGGCGAGAGCGCCACAAAACCGCTAGGATAAATAATAAACCAGCGGTAACGTGTAAACCGTGAAAACCAGTCAACACATAAAAGCAACTAGCAAAGAGATTTTCTGTTAAACCAAAACCAGTGTGCATATATTCGTAACCTTGCCCGAAGAGGAAAACAGCGCCCATCACCGCAGTAATAGCAAACCAGAATTGTAAACCTTTGACATCGTTATTTTTAATACAACTTTGTCCTTTGTGCATGACAAAACTACTAGAAATTAAGATCACACTATTAACACCGGGCAATAATAATTCTAATTCAATATCACCCATAGGCCATTGTGGCATAGTGGCATAGTAAATCATATAGGCGCTAAAAAGACCGAAAAAGATCATACTTTCGGCAATTAGAAACAATACCAAACCAAACATCCGTAAATCTGGATGATGGGTGGAGGGCGCTTCTTTTTCGTAATCTATTGTGACTTGAGAATCAATGGCTGAACTTTGCATAATTATAAAACAATTGATAATTGATAATGGACAATTGATAATGAAAAACTACTGATTAGGGTATGCTGAATAATTTAGAAATGTTGATCAGAAGGAAACATTATCCTACCCTTGCTACGCCTTTTCTTGTTGGGTTTCGTGCCTCAACCCAACCTACTACATATCAAATAAGCCCCTCGCCCTTTGGGAGCAGGGCGTTTTCATTCTCAAAAATGTTAGTTTCTCAAACTAGCCAATAATCTGAAATTCAGAGGTTTTTAACTACCAATAAATCAATTAATAGTAAAAAATCCTCCTGTCTCCCTGTCAACCTGTCTTCTTGTCAAAAACAAATCAATTTTGATCCTGACTTTGAAAACGCCCTGCTTTGGGAGAGGGGTTGTGGGTGAGGGCAAAACCCTATTTAGCGCCCATCTCCGCTAACATATCGCTAACGGATTCCTCTTCTCCTTCCTCATCATCAATACCGTAATCATAAGGTCCAGTCCATAAAACAGGCTCTTCCTCAAAATTTTCAATGATGGGAGGAGAAGCAGTTTGCCACTCCAAAGTTAGCGCACGCCAAGGATTACGCGCCGCTTGACTACCTTTTGCTAAACTCCAAATTACATTAATAAGAAAAGGTAAAGTCGAGATAGCCATAGTATAAGCGCCCGCCGTACTAAGCAAATTAAGGGGTTGAAACTCCACATCATACAAAGCAATACGGCGATTCATGCCCATTAAACCTAACTGATGCATCGGCATAAAAGTGATATTTAAACCGATGAAAGTTAGGATAAAGTGTAAACGACCTAAACCCTCATGGTAATTTTTACCAGTCATCTTGGGAAACCAGTGGTAAAAACCAGAGAATAACGCCAAAGCCGACCCACCGAATAGCACATAATGAAAATGTCCTACCACAAAATAAGTATCATGGACATGAATATCAAACGGCACAGAAGCTACCATAACCCCTGTTAAACCACCGATGAGGAAAGACGACACAAACCCCATAGCGAATAACATCGGCGTATTGAGGGCAATTTTTCCGCCCCACATGGTAGCGCACCAGCTAAACACTTTAATTCCCGTCGGTACAGCAATTAACATGGTAGTTGCCATAAAAAACATCCGTAACCAGCCGGGAGTGCCACTGGTAAACATATGATGCGCCCACACAATCAAACCTAAGAAACTAATGGCTAAACTAGAGTAAGCAATGGCACGATAACCAAAAATAGGCTTACGGGAGTGAATAGGAATCACCTCTGACACTAAGCCAAAAAATGGCAAAATCATGATATATACTGCCGGGTGGGAGTAAAACCAAAATAAGTGCTGATATACTACAGGATCACCACCACCAGCAGGATTAAAGAAATTAGTCCCAGCGATGAGGTCAAAAGATAATAAAATCAGCGCCCCTGCCAAAACAGGAGTCGAAAGCAGGATTAACGCCGAAGTAGCCAACATTGACCAACAAAACAACGGCATACTGTGTAAATCCATATCCTTCATGCGCATTTTGAGGATAGTAGTAGCAAAATTGATGCCACCCAAAATGGAAGAAGTACCCAAAATTAAAAGGCTCATAATCCAAAACTCCTCACCCCATTTTCCCGTCATTAAACTTAACGGAGGATAAGATGTCCAACCAGATTGAGGGGCGCCGACTAAAAAACTACTTAATAGTAAAATACCGCCGGGAGGTACCATCCAAAAAGCGATAGCATTAAGGCGGGGGAAAGCCATATCTTCAGCACCAATCATCAAAGGAATGAGATAATTAGCAAAAGCCGCCCCTGCCGGTACAATCCATAAAAAGATCATAATCGTACCATGAAGGGTAAAAACTTGATTGTACAACTCAGGAGAAACGAAATCAGGATCAGGTGTCGCTAATTCCGTGCGTACTACTTCCGCAAATGCACCACCAATGAAATAGAACAAAAATGAGGTGACGAGATATTGAATACCGATTACTTTATGGTCAGTATTAAAGGTAAAGTAATCAATTAATTTACGCTCCTTGTGGTGCGTATGTTCTGTAACTTGATTTGTAGTCATAAATTGATATTTGTAATTGATTGCTTATGTTTTTATAAAAGGGCAAAGTTAAAAGGGCAAAAGAAATTCATAATTAATTATCTCCTCTGTTTCCCCCTGCTTCCCCTTCTCCCTTTGCCTCCCTTTCTCCCTCTGCCTCCCTTTCTCCCTGTCATCTATTCATGTAATACGGCTAAAGTATCAGGATCAATCCCTAAATGGTGGGAGTGCATCGCCAAGCGCCCTTCATCCGTCATCGGAGCGGATAATACTGCCATTTTTTCAGCGTTTTCTTCCGCATTAGCAAAAGTATTATCTTGTATCCATTGCTGATAATCTTCCTCACTGTGAACATATAAAAATGTTTTCATACCACCATGATAAGGACCACACAATTCAGCGCAGATAATGGGATATTTACCAATTTTATTAGAATTAAAAGCAAAATTAGAATCCCTACCGGGTAAAACATCCTGTTTTAATCTTAATTGAGGTACCCAAAAAGCATGGATTACATCACCGGCTTTCATATTCAGTTTAACTTGCTTATTAATAGGTACATGAAGTTCACCGGAAACAATCCCAGTATCAGGATAAGTAAAAATCCAAGCATATTGGATGCCATTAACTTCTACTTCCATATCAGCATTACCGTTACCAATGCCGAGGGATAAATGTCCTTGATGGGGATTATAAGCCACCATCTGCGCTTCTTCTTGGGGAAAATCCCTAGAGGTTTCCGGGTCTAAACCACCAAGATTGTTATACACTTCAAAGCTATAGAGAGCAAGGATGAACACAACTACCGTAGGAATAGCAGTCCAAACGATTTCAAGAGGGACATTTCCTTCGATACCTGGTCCATCCGTTTGATCGCCTTCTTTGCGCCTAAACCTAAATAAACAATAAACTAAAACCCCCTGCACGATGAGAAATAAGCCCGTAGCAATGGTCATCATGAGATTAAAGAGTTCGTCCACATCTTGCGCCCCTTGGGATGCTTCTACGGGCATCAAACCGTGATTTTGTCCATACCACAAACTGATTACAGTCAGGGCGATTCCTGCAATCAGGGTAATAATACTACTGGGAATATTCATAATATATTTGCTAAATAATTTAACTGCTTCTTATTACTAGGATAGGTCAATTTCCTTAATCTGTGCGTTTTTTCTAGGGTGAGGGGCGCTATTCTTTAGGTTTTTTTTATTTTGGTGAGGGGAGGTATCAGGTTTCGGGTGTCGCGGTGTCGCGGTGAAATGCTTATAAATTAAAGAATGAAGCCAGATAGTTATTTTTCATAAATTGCTAACTCATATCAATATTTTTTTGATAAGGGTTTTGATTTATTAAGCGCCCCCTAATTATCCATTATCAATTGTCCATTATCCATTATCCATTTGTCCTCATGACACCACTAATGAGTGCAAACCCAAAATTAGATTGACTTCCTTTCTTGGTCAATATTGAGTAACAATAGATAGAGATCAATATCATAGACTTTTAATTTAATTGTTAAATTTATAAAATGACAACTACACTACAAGCCCCTCCCAAAAATCGTCGCCTAGTATTTCCTTTTACAGCTATCGTAGGACAAGAGCAAATGAAACTTGCCCTATTACTCAACGTCATTGACCCCAAAATTGGTGGGGTAATGATTATGGGAGATCGGGGAACAGGTAAATCGACCACCATTAGGGCATTAGCAGATTTGTTACCAGAAATTGAAGTGGTTGCTGGTGATCCTTTCAACTCGGATCCGGAAGATCAAGAAATGATGGGAGACGATCTCAAGGAGAAATTAGCGCAAAATCAACACCTAGAAACAGTTAAGAAAAAAGTACCCATGATCGATTTACCTTTGGGAGCGACTGAGGATCGTGTGTGTGGTACTATCGACATTGAAAAAGCCTTGTCGGAAGGGGTAAAAGCCTTTGAACCGGGGTTGTTGGCTAAGGCAAATAGAGGCATCCTCTACGTTGATGAGGTTAATTTGTTAGATGATCACCTCGTGGATGTGTTGCTTGATTCTGCGGCCAGTGGTTGGAATACGGTGGAAAGAGAAGGTATTTCTATTCGTCACCCAGCGCGCTTCGTCCTAGTCGGTTCTGGTAATCCAGAGGAAGGAGAATTACGTCCTCAATTATTAGATCGTTTTGGCATGCACGCTGAAATCCGTACGGTAAAAGACCCTGATTTGCGGGTACAAATTGTGGAGCAACGGGGGGAATTTGACCGCAATCCTCAAGAATTTTTAGAGAAGTATGAAGAAGGGCAACGGGCGCTACAGCAGAAATTAGCAGATGCTCAAAATCTCTTACCGCAAGTTACCATGGACTATGAAATCAGGGTCAAGGTATCGGAAATTTGTTCTGAGTTGGATGTGGACGGTTTGCGCGGTGATATTGTGACTAACCGAGCGGCTAAAGCCATCGCTGCTTTTGAATCTCGCACGGAAGTAACAGTAGATGACATTCGCCGAGTCATGCCTTTATGTTTACGTCATCGTTTGCGCAAAGACCCATTAGAATCTATTGACTCTGGTTATAAGGTAGAAAAAATTATCGCTAAGGTCTTCGGCTTAGAAATCTAATTGATAATGGATAATGGACAATTGATAATGGACAATGGATAATTAATTCTTCCTCTATTTATTAACTCATAATTCATAATTCATAACTCATAATTCATAATTCATAATCTCCCCTCTTGATTGCTAATAAGGGTTAAGAGGGTTTTCCATTGTTAAACATTTAACAATAATTTTTGCTAATGAAGAGGTTACTCCCAAAACGGGCATCATGTTTAATTGAATGTGAGGATATTTTAACTGTAAATCTTGGCATTGTTGCTCCAGCGCCCGTGAAATTTTGCCAGTAAAAAGAAAATAAGGTAATAAGCTAATTGTTTGATACCCTTCACTGATTAATTTTTCCACTACATAATTAACATCAGGATTTATTGACCAAAAGGCGAGGTGCGCTGTTATTTTCTCTGCTAATTTTTCTGCTTCTTGTTGTCCTTCTTTTACCTTTGTGCCATGACAAATTAATACTCTTTGAGCTTTCGGTGTTTTTTGATATTTTTCTTCAATCAAGTCTATTACAGCTTCATTTAAGCCCAAATGCGGTAATATTTCAAGAGTTATAGTATTACTTAAAACTGCTTGAGCTTGATTAATTTCGTGGGGAATATCATCCAAAACATGAGTACCTGAAAATAAAAAGAGTGGTAAAATTTTAATTCTTTTATAATTTTGCAAATAGCATGAATTAGCAAACTCTATTATATTTTCACTGAGAGATTTTTCGCTTAATTCAAGACAAAAAATTGCCAATTTACTATATAATCCTTGCTTTTTTAGGGTGGCTTCGGTGAGGTGCGCTATTTGGTCTAAATTATCTTGATATTTTCGGTTTCTACTACCATGCACCACCAATATATAAGCGTCACTATTATTCATAATTTATCTTGTTAATTTTTTATATTTTAATACCTAATTAGGGGTTGCTAAAAAAGTATTTTGGTGAGAGGAGGTATCAGGTTTCGGGTGTCAGGTTTCGCGGTGAAATGCTTATAAATTAAAAGCCTTCACCAAGCAGTGACTTTTCATAAATTGTGCTTAAAACCTTTATATATCCGAGATTTTGCTTTATTCATTAACTCCTAATGAATACTTAATTGTTGTAATCGACAATTTTCACAAAGTCCAAAAAATTCCAGAGTATGATAATAAACTATAAAGTTTTGTGATTCACACCACTGATGTAATTGTGCATCGATAGGGCAATTATTGAGAGGGATAGAAACACCACAGGAAACACAATTTAAATGATGAGGATGATGTTCATGTTTGATAATACTATAAAGAGATTCTCCACTTGATGCAATCCTTTCTTGAATTAATCCTTCTTGATGGAGATTTTTTAATGTACGATAAACCGTTGCTAAACCAATCTTTGAACCTTGTTGACGTAAATCAAAATGTAGTTTTTGGGCGCTAATTTCATCTTTTGATTTATTTAATTTCTCTAAAATTAGTTTGTGATTTTTATTAGTTGCCATAAATTTTTTAGGCGCTATTACTATGATAAATTATTAGTTGGTATAAGGCAAAGGGCAATAAAATTCTCTAACAATTAAGATTTTGTAAGGTTAAACAGTCATTTTGCCTGTATTTTTCGAGAGGTGTTATCGGAATAAATTATCTTGTAAATAACTGATGATTTTTAAGTGGATTTCATCTGGTTTATTCTTAGCATCTATTTTTAATAAATGGTGATTATAATTAGCAAAAATATCTGAAAATCTGTTTTGAACTTGGACTAATTTATCTTTAGTTTCATAAATTTCCTTATGACTTCTAGTCGCCATTCTTTCTAAGGCTAATTCTACGGGTAAATCTAAATAAATTACTAAATCTGGCGGAGGAAATTTTTGATTTAATACACTAATAAATTGATAATCTTTTTCTGTTTTACCATTATAAGCAAGGGAAGAAAAATAATATCTAGTGCTAATAACATGGATATTTTGGTTAATTAATTCATAAACGCCATCTCTATTATTGTAAAGGTGATAAAAACGATCAGCAGCGAATAAATATGCCATTTGTTGATCGAATAAATCTATTTTATTGTAGTCATTTTCTCCTCCTAAATATGTTCTAATTAATTGACCAATTTTTCCGTTAGAAGGTTCAGGGCTAACTACTGCTTTTTGTCCTGAATTAATAAAAAAATTAGCTAACATTTCGGCTTGAGTAGAAGTTCCTGATCCATCTATTCCTTCAAAAACGATAAAATATTTTGATGGATAATTTTTTTTTTCTGACAAGTTATACACTCCCTGATAAAATATTTCTGGTGAATTACATTAATCACAATAATGGATAATATTTTAGCCCCTTTAGAAGAATATACCGAAAAAAATCCCCAAGAAGTTTTAATAGTTCATGCTCAAGAAAATGAAGAGAAAGTAGAAATTATGATTTTTCGTGGCTTTTCTAGTTGTTTGACGGGCGCTACGGAATTTGATCCTGACTTACCAATTTTATCATCCCATGCTCAAATAATTGCGCTTGATCGATTAAAAGCGCCCTTCACCCCAGCCAATCCGCAATATATTCAACAAAATATTTCCCTTACTGATTTTAATAACTGACGTTACGCACTGATTCAAGTTTTAAGTTAAGGGAGGTTTCAGGTAGCAGGTAGCAGGTTTCAGGTTTAAAACCTTTCCCTCAATAGACTCTTGTACCAGAAAAAGATCAATAAACACAAGTTTCTTGTCAATTCTTTAACCTAACACCGCGACACCAACAATTAATTCTATTTTTGCGTAACATCAGTATTTAACTTTATCAAAAAAAACATGAAAACGATTATTTGTCAAGGAAAAGAATTTGCTAATATCGAAGCAATTATTTTCGATAAAGATGGTACATTAGCTGACTCAGAAAATTTCCTACGAGAATTAGCCTTGAAAAGAGCGCGCTTAGTAGATGCTAAAATACCTGGTATTGGTGAGCCTTTATTGATGGCTTTTGGGGCAGAAAGGGATTATCTCAACCCCACAGGATTGATGGCAGTAGGTAGTCACCAAGAAAACTTATTAGTCACAGCCGGTTATATCGCTGAAACGGGAAAGAGTTGGTTTGAAGCCAGAGAAATCGCCCGTCAATGCTTTGCTGATGCTGATAGGGCTTTACCTAATCGGGGCAACACTTCTCCCCTTTTTGCCGGAAGTTTAGAAGTTTTAACAAAATTATCGTCTGCTGGGTTAAAATTAGGTATTCTTTCTGCCGATTCCACTGAAGGTGTCAGAGAATTTGTCACTACCCATGAATTAACCCCCTATATTAACTTTATTATGGGAGTTGACGGTGCTTTATCCAAACCAGACCCTCGTCTTTTTCGACAAGCCTGTGAAAAAATGGGCGTTAACCCCAGTCATACTCTCATGGTGGGAGATTCTCTTAATGATATTATGATGGCAAAAGAGGCGGAGGGCGCTGGTGCTATTGGTATTTGTTGGAAAATAGCTAACGCTACTCATTTACAAGGTGCCGATGTGGTTATTGCTGATTTAGCGATGATTCAATTATCATAACTTGACAGTAAAACTAAATTAGGTTATAATCGTAAAGGTAACGCGGGATAGAGCAGTCAGGTAGCTCGTCGGGCTCATAACCCGAAGGTCGGTGGTTCAAATCCGCCTCCCGCCATTTAAAATAAATAAGCTAAGATTGTGCTGGTTGCCTACGGTGAAAATAAGCGCCCTCCACCGTGGTTAAAAATAGTAAGATAGACCTGTGGTTTTCCTCAACTTATATCATGAGTCAATCCGAAAAAATAATTCATCCTCTTATTAGTGCAACTATTAAAAGTCTTGATTTAGACCTTACCTTTGAGCTTAACCGCTATGAGGGTAATTGGCAAGGTAATCATCCTATTCTAGCTTCCACCTCAGAAGATCAACTAGGGCGAGGGGCGCTGGTGCAAAAATCTTCTGAAAACAACTTAAATGAGCAAAAAATAAGCCCACAAAAAAGCGAAGAAGACCCAATTCCTGTGGCATCAAGAATTATTACCCCTCAACAAAAATTAGGAGAAATTATTTTCACTCCATGGGGAATTTTTGGCTTAATTATTTTTATTGCTACCAATGCAATTATTGTTATCAACCCTAACTTATTTAATTTTTTAGCCACTAAAAACTCATTAGATAATGAAGAAATAATTTCCCAAAATAATTCTACTCCAGAAGAAAATCTTAGTCTCACTGAGCCAAAAATAACCGATAATTTAACCACAATTATCAATCAGCCTCAGCCAAACAATATTAATTTACTTCCAGCGCCCGTCATACCCCCCTTAAACCCTAATGAAGTAAAGCAAGAGCAGTCAAATCAAGACAGAAACGCAAATCAGAATCTTTATCCCGACTTGCAAAGCGCCTTATTAAGCGAAGCCTTGTTACACCTTGCCGAATCAGGAATAACAGTCACCCCAGCACCAAATCAAAATCAATCCTCATCTCAATATTATCTAATTACTAACTACGAAAATCCTCAACAATTTAGTAGAATAAAACAGTCAATTCCCAGCGCCCTTGTCACCAAAATTGACCAAGAAATGAAGATTCAATTAAAAATATTTACAGATAAAAATGAAGCAGAAAAACAAAAAGAAACATGGCAAAACTTAGGCATAGAAATTAATATTATACCGTAATAAAAAAGAATCCTTCGGCGGAAGCAACAAAGCTGAAAATCTAGTAATACTGCATTATTACTGTCATAAAGTGGCTGTGAGAAAAACACAGAAACAAGAAACGGACACTTCAACGAAGCAATACTCACCTGAGAATGTAAGAGAAGAAATGTCAATTAACAAGCAACTTAGTTTGTGTTAATACCCTTTTAGTATTAAAATTATCAGAAGTAGTGTAAATACTTGAGCCGAGTGCTTGGAAACTTGCACGCTCGGTTCTTAGGGGAGAAAACCCCTCTACTTACTGGACAAAATCTTACAACATATACATAAAATTATATTTGGAGGCTTAATTGGAAGCAATACTAGAAACTCAAGAAACAATTAATATTGATGGTCGTTTTGTATTAAAAGTTGTCTGGTTAGATAAAGACGTGGCGTTAGCTGTGGATTATGTTATCAGTAAAGGTACAAGTCCTTTAACACCTTATTATTTCTGGCCTCGTAGTGATGCTTGGCAAGATTTAAAAGATGAGTTAGATAAGAAAAACTGGATTACTGAAACCGAAAAAATCGAATTACTCAATCAAGCTACTGAAATTATTAATTTCTGGCAAGAAAAAGGTAAAGTGACTTCAATGGTACAAGCTCAACAAAAATTCCCTAGCGTTGTTTTTTCGGGAACTAATTAATTATGTAATGGGGCAATAAAAGCCCCTTTTTGTTAAGTTTATGGTGATAGGCTTTAGCCATTAAATTTAGTCAAATAAAACAAGTAATTATATGGGTTATTTCGATGCTTTAATTGACAAATTTGCGGAAGATAAGGAATTAGAAAAGGCTTTTGGTAAACACATTCACTGGGGTTATTGGGCAAATCCTTCTCTGGCGGATGGTACTTTAAATGATTTTGCGGTGGCGGCAAATAATCTTTCTAAATTGGTGATTGAAACGGCACAAGTTAAAGACGGGCAAAAAATTTTAGATGTTGGTTGTGGTTTCGGCGGTACGATTAGTTTACTGAATGATAGTTACGAATATTTAACCCTTAAAGGTGTTAATATTGATGGTACACAAGTGGAAAGAGCGAAACAATTAATTAAGCAAAAAAATCGTAATCAAATTGAATTTATTGAGGGTAATGCTTCTGATTTACCTGACTTTAATGTAGTCTTTGATATTGCTATTGCTTTAGAGTGCATTTTTGCGTTTCCTAGTAGAGAAAAGTTTTTTGAAGGTGTCAGAAAAAATATTGATGGAGGCGGAAAATTAATTGTGGTTGATTTTATTATTAATCCACAAATTAGCTCACTATGGACTTGGTTTGAGAAAGAAATATTAAGTCGTTTAATTACTGGAACTTATGGCTCAAAAGCTACTCAGGAAGTAGAATTTATTAGTAAAAAAAGCTATGAAGAAATAGCTAAGAAAACTGGTTTTAAGTTAGTAGAAGTAATAGATATTAATAAAAATGTTCAACCTACTTATCCTGTTATTAATAAGCTAATTGTTAATAATTGGCAGGATTTATTAACGGCTAAAGGATTAGAGGTTTTCAGTCAATTTAATTGGATTAGTTATCAAGTTTTAATTTTTGAGCCTAATTAGAAATCAGATTAATAAATCAAAACCTTTGCCCTTCACCTTTCGACTTAACTTTTCCGCAATCCCTAATTAGTTGGATTAATAACGGAGTGAAGGGTGTTGTTTGATTCCTCTTACCCCCTTTGAAACAGAGAAATAAGAGGATTTGGATTGGGTAAAAGGCACTGTTTTTAATATTCTTAACCTTCTTTAAAAAAAGGAGGGATAAGATGATATGGTAAGCCAAATCTTAAATTAAAAATTAAAGAGCCCCTAAACTAGCCAAACCGAGAATAACACCAACACCTAATAAATGACCAAAACTGGTGGTAGCGAGTAAAGCAGGTAAACCCATACCGCCAAACATAGCGCTAGCGGGTAATTGAGGACCGGTGCTAGGATATTTGATGGTAAATTTACCGATAGCAATGGCAACTACGTTACAAGCAATCATGGTGAAGGCGACATTGGTATTCCATTCTAAAGTGGGAGGCACAGCAGTAGCTAATAATGTGGTTAAATGTAACATATTTTATTTTTTGTTAATTACAAGAAAACTAATCTTTAAAAACTTAATTTTAATTTCCCTGAGTCAAAAAATTTGCTTTTGTTGCAATACTTAATATGTGACGTTACGCACTGATTCAAATGTTAAGTTAAGGGAGGTTTCAGGTAGCAGGTTTCAGGTTTAAAACTCTTCCCTCTATAGACTGTTGTACAACAAAAAGATCAATAAACATAAGTTTCTTGTCAATTCTTTAACCTAACACCCCATACCAACAATTAATTCTATTTTTGCGTAACATCAGTTAATATGTGAAATTAATTGATTACCAAGTTTTTTCCAATAACCAGCGTCTTTTTCCCACCACAAAAAGACTATATAAATCCGTATCTACTTGTTTAAGACTGTAACCGTTACGGAGATAGACTGTTTTGCCAGTTTCATTTTCAGCTAAAACATGAAGATAAAGGCTATTAAAACCCCAGTTTATTGCTACTTCTTCACATTTTTGTAGTAAAGCGGTAGCGATGCCTTGTCGCCGATAATTTGGTAAGACTGCTAAGTTAGAGAGATAAACATATTCTTTTTTTCCATGCCAATGATAACTGGTTCGGACAGTTAGTTCAATAGTACCAATAATTTTCTGTCGTTCTTTAAAGGCAATAAGACAGCAGTATTCGTTTTGAGGGGATGAAGTGCGCTGGGATAAGTCATCTCGAATACCCATTTTTAAAACTGGGTAAAGCCACCATAACCATTGATTGAAACTATGAAAACCATAGGTTAAGACTTCGGCAATTTTAGGGATGTCTTCTTTGGTTGCCTTACGAATAATAATATCTGATTTTTTTGGGGAATTGGCAAGGGATGACAAGGGATATTTATATCTGAATTGACTATGATTTGCTTACTAACTACTTTACCTCAAAATAGAATTAGTAAGAAAAGTTATATTAAGTTCGGATCATTAATTACAAATATAGCTATACTTAACTTAGTTTACTAAACTAAGTCAACATGAATATTGTTAACATACATGAAGCAAAAACACAACTTTCCCAGTTATTATCTAGGGTTGAAAAAGGAGAAAAAATTATCATTGCCAATAGAGGAAAACCTATTGCCTATTTAACTCCTTATAGTGAATCATCCTCAAGCCAACGTATTGAGGGAAGACTACTGGGGCAATTTACAGTATCAGAAAATTTTTATCACTCAGATGAAGAAATTATTGATTTGTTTGAGGGAGAATAAAATTGAAGATATTATTGGATACTCACTGTTGGTTGTGGTGGTTAGTTGAGCCTGAAAAACTAAGCAAAATTGCGACACAGGTAATAAAAAATAATCAAAATGAATTATATTTGTCTGTGGCAAGTATTTGGGAAATTGGCATTAAGTTTAAACTGGGTAAGTTAGATTTGCCTTTGTCTCCAGAGGTTTTAATTCCTCAACAAATGCAAATTGATCATATTTTACCCTTATCAATTTCGATGGATCATGCCATCAAAGCATCTAATTTACCTCTATATCATAAAGACCCTTTCGATCGAATGTTAATTGCTCAAAGTCAATTAGAGTCAATGATAATTATTAGTAATGATTCTATGTTTCATGGTTATGATGTGGAGGTTTTATGGTAGTATTTTTCAATTGACCTATTTTGATGAGGGTTGAATCTTATGCAACCCTCACAAATAGCGCCCTCCACCGTTCAAAAAATATTAACCACCAAAAGCCACAGGAAAAGTTAATTTTAGAGCTGCAGTGAGTAATAAATTAACTAAAGAAACAGGAAGCAAAAATTTCCAACCTAAATCTAATAATTGGTCAATTCTTACCCTTGGTACTGTCCAACGTAATAATACCGCAATAAATACCAAGAAATAGGCTTTTAATACCATCATGGAAATACCCAAGGAAGCCAAAATGACTTGTAACCAAGGAGTAGTTTCGCTGATACCTAACCAACTGGCAACGTTTTCTACAGGTACAGGAAATGTCCAACCACCTAAGTAAAGCACGGCAAACACAAGAGCGGATAACACCAAGTTAACATAAGAACCTACATAAAATAAAGCAAATTTCATGCCAGTATATTCAGTTTGATAACCTGCGACTAACTCTTCTTCAGCTTCGGGTAAGTCGAAGGGTAAACGCTCACATTCTGCTAAAGCTGACACCCAAAAAATTAACAATCCTACGGGTTGGCGCCAAATATTCCAGCCTAAGATGCCATATCCTGATTGTTGCTCCACCATATCAATGGTACTTAAACTATTGGACATCATCACCACTGCTAAAACTGCAAGGGCGAGGGGAATTTCATAGCTAATTGATTGCGCGGCTGCCCTTAATCCTCCTAAAAGGGAGTATTTGTTATTGGAGGCATAACCTGCCATTAATAAACCGATGGGCGCAATACTAGAAAGGGAAATCCAGACGAAAATACCCACGTTTAAATCGGTAATGACGAGGTTTTGTCCAAAGGGAACGATAAGATATGATAAAAATACGGGAATTACTACGATAGCAGGACCTAAGGTAAATAAGATAGGGTCTGCTTTAGCAGGGGTAATATCTTCTTTGAAGACTAATTTAATACCATCGGCTACGGGCTGTAATACGCCCAAAGGTCCGGCGTATTCTGGACCAATTCTTTGTTGGGCGGCGGCGGAAATTTTACGCTCTAACCATACGGTAACTAAGACTCCCACGGTGGCGCCAATAATCATTAAAATTAGGGGTAAGGGTATCCAGAGAGTTTTGGCTAATTCTGCGGATAATCCTAATTCTTTCAGGGAGGTGATAAAACTTCCTTGTAAGTCTATGCCTGAGTTCATTTTCAGTATTTTTATTATTTTTTATTTACTTATGCTGTTCATTCTATACTAAACTAGGTTTTAAACCAATATAGTGGGATATTAATTATTATCATTATTGCCCTTTCGTCTTCTTTACTCTTTGCCCTTTTGACTTTTTGTGTGATTTTTGCTTTAGTATGTCTAGGTTTAAACATTCTCTCTCTACGGTAATTTTTAGCCATCTGGATGATTTTTCTGAGGGTTTGTTTTCTTCTGCTTATTTCCGTCCTACTGCTTATTTCTTGCTTGGTTTGACGGGCGCACTCGGTGATAAGTCGTTAGTTTCTGCGGTGATGGGCGCTGGTTTTTTACTCTTTTTTCTCTACAATTACCCTCGTTTTTCTTTTTCGTCTTCTCTTTTTAATTACATTTTTTCCCCCCGTCAGCGTCATTTTTCTTTAACGGTTTTGGCTAGTGCGACGGGCGCTGTTTTGATCTATTTCTGTATGGAATTGTATCAGCACATAGATAATTCTTGGTTAACCAGCGCCCTCCTCCTCCAATCAATTATTAGTATTAGTACTTTAATATTTTTGGGCTGGTTTTTTCTTAACAATAAGTCTCTTAATAATTCACCTAAAACTAAATTTACTGAACTAATTTTTAGTTTAAGTTCTGATGCACCGTTACAGCGTTTATATGGTCTTAATCAGATTAATTCTTATTGGCAAAGTGGTAATTTTACTTTACAAGAAATTATAGAAATTAGAGAATATTTACAAGTGATGAAACAGATTGAAACTGATTTAACTATTAAAAATAAGATTCTTTTATTATTAGAAACTATGGTGGAGGGCGCTGATTATCAGAAAATCAATAATGTTAATTATACTGTCAAAAAACCTTTATCAATTAAAAATAAATCTTTGCAAACAATAGTTATTAAATAAGACTAGATAATGGACAATAGATAATGAATTATACATTATTACTCCCCTCTCCTGTGGGAGAGGGGTTGGGGGTGAGGGCAAAATATTTTAACCTAAAGTCAAGCGCCCTCCCCAAAATATTAAGAGCATAAATAAAGCAATAATATCATTATTTTTTATGCTTAATTGGTGCCATTGTACTTGATGCTCATTGGGTGTGGTGAATCCTCTTGCTTCCATGGCAATGGCAATTTGCTCGGCTCTTAACAAAATATTTTCTAGTAATTTTTCCATGACAATTACCCAGATTGAAATACTTTTTTTAATACCTAATTTTTTCCATTTTATCGCCCTAGTCCGAATTGACCTAATTAAATTTTGTATTTCTTCTAAAACCAGAGGAATAAATCTTAACGATAGAGTTAAAGTTAAAATAACCTCTGTTATTGGTAATTTTAATCTTTTTAACGGTACAAGTAAATCTTCTATTCCTGCGGTAATTTCTTCAGGTGCTGTAGTTAATAAATATAAATTACTACTATAAATTAATGTAAATAATAATGTACCAACTTTTATACCCAAATCTAATGATCTTCTAGTAATTTTAAAGTTATTAAATTCATATAAAATATACTGATAATCAGTAGGTTGATTAATGGTTATTTCACTTTCTGGTAATCGAGGTTGATAATTAATAACTAAGCCATCAGGTGCAATAGCTGTTAATAATATCACGAAGAAACTAAATAATAATAGCCATGTAATTTGTTTTTTTTGCACTCGCCAAGGTATAAATGATAACCATGTAATTAATAATAAAAAAGCCACTAAAAATAAACGCCAAGGGGCGCTGGATAATAAAGGCGATAAAATTAAGCTCATTAACCATGCTAATTTTACTCTAGGGTCAAGTTGATGTAACCATGAAAAGGGTTTTTCTATATATAATCCAATGGGAAGTGATCTTAATAAATCCATAATTTCAATAAATATTTAGAATGTGCTGAAAAAGTATTTTGGTGAGGGGAGGTGTCAGGTTTCGGCTGTCGCGGTGTCGCGGTGAAATGCTTATAAATTAAAGACTTTAGCCAAATATTTATTTTTCATAGATTGCTACTTTACATCAAGAATTTTTGATTAGGGTAAACAAAAGAGGGCATTTTAGAGAAAATAGGGGCTGATCAAATCATAATTGATTGGTCAATCGGTTAAACTTTTTACTTGTTACTTTTTACTTGTGACTTCATGAAGGCATGGCAGATGTTAATTTGTATAAGTTAGACTGTTAGGTTAAAATTAGTTAGTTTTATATTCAAAACTATTATGATAAGTGACCAAACCCGTTTACGCAACGAATTTATAAATACGCAAGTAATTACTCGAAGTACAGGGAAAAAACTAGGGGTAGTCAAAGAAGTATTAGTGGATGTGGATCGCCGAGAGGTGGTAGCTTTGGGTTTAAGGGATAATGCGTTAGCCCTTTCTGGTATTCCTAAATATATGTATCTTAGTAGTGTGTCTCAAACTGGAGATGTGGTATTAGTGGAGACAGAAGACGCTATCGAAGATATGGACATCGAATTATATAGCGTTTTAATTAATTCTGAAGTAGTTACGGAAACAGGTGAGCCTTTGGGCAAGGTGAGAGATTTTCAATTCAATCTTGAAACTGGAGAAGTTGACTCCATCACTATTGCAGCGCTGGGTTATCCTCAAATTCCTGATCAGTTAATTAGTACCTATCAACTATCAGTAGAAGAAATTGTTAGTAGTGGCCCCAATCGGATTATTGTTTTTGAGGGCGCTGAAGAAAGGATCACACAAATAACAGTGGGAGTTTTAGAACGTTTGGGCATCGGGCGCCCTCCTTGGGAAAAAGATGATGAGGAAATGTATTACGCGCCCACCACCGCCCCCGAAAATCAGTTACCGACGGGGATGCCTTCTCGTCCCGTAGCGCCCCCCATGGCTCAACGTCAGCCCGTTATGGAAGAAAATTGGCAGGAAGATGAATGGGAGGAAGTGCGCCCCATGACGCCTCCCCCGCGCCGTCAAATGCAGAAACCTTTATATGAAGAGGAGTTAGAGGAAACGAACTGGGGTGCTGATGCCATCGAAGCAGAACCAACCCCTCGTTATCAATCCTCTGATGCACCCCGTAGCGCCCGTTATGATGATGCTATGGCGGAAGACGTGTGGGATGATGAAGATTCTGAATATCGTCCTCAACGGGTTAATATTCCCCAGAAAAAGAAAATGCCTGAATATGAGGAAGAATATTAAATTTGGTTAGGGTGGGAAATTATGAATTATGAATTATGAATTATGAATTATGAATTATGAATTATGAAATAATAATTTCCTTTGCCCTTTTCCCTACCTCAACGACACTACTTTTTCAGTACCATTTAAGCAAAATTCCACATGACTAAATTATCATCTAAATGATCAGTAACGGTTTTACCGATGTCACTAATTTTCTGTAAATCTTCCGCACTGAAATCAATGTGCATCGCTTGAGCATTTTCCTTGACTTGTTGACTATTTCTAGCGCCCACAATCCCATTGGTTTGCGGTTGGTTGATTAACCACACCAGCGCCCCTTGCCCCGGAGTACAATTATAAGCCTTGACGATGGGCGCTAATTGTGCTAAACCATTTTGGACTCTTTCCCAGTGGGGAGATTGAAATAAACGATGATCTTTGCGGTGATCGCCTTCGGCAAAAGTTGGTTTTGAGCCAAATTTGCCTGTTAAAATGCCTTGAGCGAGGGAAGAATAAGCCAAAATTGAAATATTATGCTCCACGCAGTAGGGTTGGATTTCCTTTTCAATGCCACGCCAAAACAGGGAGTAAGGGGGTTGAATGCTGTCAATTTGCCCATATTGTCTCGCTTCCTCTAACTGCGCTACGGAGAAGTTAGAGACACCAATGGCGCGTATTTTGCCTTCTTGTTTGAGGTGATTTAATGCTCTCATGGTTTCTTCTATAGGTACGATGGGAGTATTCCAAGTGCCAGAGGGCCAGTGAATTTGGTATAAGTCGATGTAGTCGGTTTGTAAGTTGGTGAGGGAATTATGACAGGCTTCGATTACTTGCTCATATTGCAGATGGTTAGCAAATACCTTGGTGGCGTAAATCACTTCATCTCGGCGCTGTTTTAAGGCTTTGCCCACTATTCTCTCGGAATGTCCTTCTCCATATACTTCGGCGGTGTCGATGGTGGTGATGCCTAAATCTACTGCTTCTTGAATGGCTTTGATGCTTTCTTTGTCTTCGATTCCCGCCCACATTCTCTTACCTGCTTGCCATGTTCCCATAATTATGGGGGTGATGTGGAGGGCGCTGTTTCCTAATTGTCTTTTAGTATTCATTTTTGCTTACATTTACTTCACTTTTTTTATTGTAAATGACTTCTCTTTTTTTCCCAGATTTCCTTCTTGAAAGTAGGGTTTGGCAAAATCAAAGTAGAATAATATAAATAGTCTTAGAAAATTAGTTATGACTACAAAATATAATGTTAGGCTGATCAAAGAAGGGAAAGAACAAATTTTAACCCTCCCTTCAGAGTTAAGTTTTAATTGAGATCAAATCTATGCAAAAAATGTCTATTGTTACCCCCCTACAACCATAAGGGTTTCAGCCTTCTGACTGCTTTAACTCTTACTGCTAGTGTCGCTAGTTTTGCGGTTTTTAGTGATGGGGCGGAGGGCGCTGTGATTATTACTGGTGAGGAAACTGGTGGTAATGTGATTTTCACTTACTCTGGTAAGATTGATACTACGGTACTTGATTCACCCATTAATGCTGGTACTGGTAAGTTAATTGATCCCATTAATTCTCGGTTCTTTAGTTCTGGGGATGATAATTTTACCAATAACAGATTTTATCTTATTTTTTTACCTGGTTCTGGACCTACAAATTTTGGCACAGCAGAACAAATATTAGCTTCTTCTGCTACTGGTGATTTATTTGGCTTTAGTAATTCAAAATCTTCATTGCAAATTGCACTCAAAAATAATTATGTTTCAAATGATCCTATTAATGGAAGTCTAACTTTTGATAACGCTACTTTTAGTAGTTTAGGAGTTGATGACAGTCAGTCTTATATTTGGACATTACTACCTAATAATGATACTATTACCCTCCAGTTTGCTTCTCCTACCCCTGTGCCAGAACCGAGTATGGTTTTAGGTACCGTGGTGGTTTTGGGTTTAGGCGGTTTATTCGGTAAAAGGAAATAATTAGCCCTCACACCCAACCCCTCTCCTCTGGGAGCAGGGGGTTTTCATTCTCAAAAATGTTAGTTTCTCAAACTAGCCAATAATCTGAAATTCAGAGGTTTTTAACTACCAATAAATCAATTAATAGTAAAAAATCCTCCTGTCTCCCTGTCAACCTGTCTTCTTGTCAAAAACAAATCAATTTTGATCCTGACTTTGAAAACGCCCTGCTCTGGGAGAGGGGAAAAGATGGATTTGGTTTAAGGAAGCCAATTTTCATCTAAAATTTGCTCTAAATCAGTAATGGGAGTTTGAGGGAAAGTATTAAGAGGAAGCCTTGATCTTTTACAGGCAATATCTCGTGCATCCTGATAAGATTCGTCAAATATTTCTTCGAGGTAACGTTTAAGACTTGGACTGGCTTTTAATTCTTTTCTGATGAGTTTACGAAGATTAGCTATTTCTCCTTCCCAATGTCCTCGATTTTTTTCTCTTTCCACTTCCCAATAACCTAATTTTAAAAGATGTTCAATTAATCTCATCAATAGACTTTCCATTTTCCTTCTTTTGCGTTCCCTCAAATCTAAAACCTCCTCAATTAAATTCTCCCAATCGAGAGAATCTAAATCTCTTTTTGCTAATTTTTCAACGGTTTTTAATATCCAGAGATTATAGTCAGTATCGTATAAACTTTTTTCTTGTTTGATTAATTCTTGTACCATAATTTTTATTTCTCTTTATTCATCTTCATTACAGTTTCTGGTGACGAAAGTTTTAAACTCCTTGCCCATATATAATTAATTTAATTTTGCACGATAAATTATTGTCAGAATCAAAGTAATAGTTTATTTTTAAGAGAAAATTAAGAATAAAAAAAAGTAATTATTCTTGATAACTACAAAATATTTATTGGTGTATTTCTAAAAATTAGCCTTGTGAAAGTGTCAGTCAGTCAGTAAAATAAAACAATGAAATAAAAACAAAAACACTGATAATGTCTATAATACCCGAATTACCTCAAATTCTCGGCTCTCGTTTATCATTTCAAGGCAGGAAATTTCAATTTGAAGTGAATAAATATCGTTTACCCAATGGGGTAGAGGGAGAATGGGAATGTATTCGACATCCGGGGGGCGCTTTGGCTGTACCCCTCACCGATGATGGTAAGTTAGTATTAGTAAGACAATATCGTTTTGCTGTCAAAGGTCGATTATTAGAGTTTCCTGCTGGTACAGTAGAAAAAGGAGAAAATCCCGAATTAACTATCAGACGAGAAATAGAAGAAGAAACGGGGTATCACGCCCAAACATGGCATAATCTGGGCAAATTTCCCCTAGCGCCCGGCTATTCAGATGAGTATATTTACGCTTTTTTTGCCAAAGATTTAATAAAATTAGCGCACCCCCCCCAACAGGATGACGATGAAGATATAGAAGTAGTTTTAATGACTCCCCATGAGTTTGAACGAGCTATTATGACAGGTAGTAGTATTGATGCTAAGTCTATTTGTAGTTATTTTTTAGCACGTCATTTAATTCACGGCAAATAAAAAAATAGCTTTGCTAATTTTAAATATGATTTGTATTTAATACCGACCAGTAAACGATTAAATAACCAATATTTAAGATTATGAATTTTTTATTTTCATAGCTTAAATCAGCAACACAAAAAAAATTATTTGAGAGTACAACCTATATCAAGTCCGCTTGATCAGCCGAAGGCTGCCGCTGCGCGATCATTTATAAATCAATTAACAATAATCTTAGTTCAATTTATTGAACGAGATACTATTGGTTCCGTGTAATTCATTACACGGTGGGTAAAGTGCGAAGAGACAATCTATTTATAACAAATTACTCGAACATGATATTAAATGAAAACTAACTTATGTCACGGCGGAAAATCTTACCGTTATGAGTGTTAAGAGATGGCGGTAAATCTTCTAGTTTTACAGTGGTTAAATCTTTCATATTATAGGTGGTATAAGTAGTTAATTGTGGACTTTCAAAATCAATATCAATTAAAGTGACATTTTGCATAGGTGGTACATTTCCACTAATCAAAGAACGACTGCCTTGCCCTAATACTCCAGCGTGTAGCATTTGTAAATTACCTTTGTGCGCTGGATAATAGGCGTGATGATGACCACTTATGTAAGTATGAACGTTATACTGTTCTAACATTTCCCGTAATTGATCAGCATTATTTAGCACCTCCCCCGGTTTGTCTCGCCCTTTAGCCACACCGTAAAGGGGTAAATGACCAATCATAAGGCGCATTTTGGCATTTTTTGCCTGTGAGGATGTCAGCGCCCCTCGCACCCATTGTAACTGCTGGGGAGAGATACGACTGTTAGAAGCATCCCAAACTAAAAAGAAAAGGTCTTGAAAAGTAAAGGTATAATAAAAGGGAAAATTGGTACTATCGACAAAGTTTAATCGAGTATCCTCTTTATGACTAAGCCAATATTGTTGGGCAAAATCTCGATCTCTTTGAAAAGTAAATCGACTTTCTGCTATATTAAAACTGGCTGAACCGTCATGATTGCCGATGGTAAAAGCAAAAGGCATCTGTAAATCTCGCAAAGGTTGAGCGACTATACGATCAAATCCTTGCCACATTTGTTGAATTTGAGCATTGCTAAGGGAGTTTTTTTGTCCAGCAATCATATCCCCCCCACAAAGTACCAAATCTGGTTGCCATGAAAGGATCAAATCCAGCGCCCGTGACACTTCTGGCTCGTATTCTGTTGAGCCATAAGCGCTGTTGAGATCGCTAATTACTAATAATCTTATATCTCCTTTTGACGGTTGAGAAATGAGGTGAGGGGCTTGGGTAATGGGGTGAGGGGCTTGAGAAATGGGGTGAGGGGCGCTGGTACTTACCATACTATAAATTACAATAATAATACAAGTAATTACGCCACCAATAAAATGTAAATTTCTGCGATTCATAAAATGTTAAAATAATAAGTTATGAAAGATCATTTAACCATTTTTGTAAATCATCGAAACTATTAAAATCAAATAAATCCTCTGCTAGAGTTTCTAAATCATCAATATCCAGCGCCCTCACCTGCACTTTTAAATCATCATTGATTTCCCCTAATTTACGAGCTAATAAACGGATAATTAATTCTTTATCTTTATCAATTCGTTGCTGTAATCCTTGAACCAAACCTCTTTCCTCAGCCATTTTTTCTAGTGGGCTAATTAACGGCATGTTTCTTTTCTCCTCATATTGACTAATTTTTTCTTTTAAATTTAACTGTAATTCTACTGGTAAAGTCATCATTAAATCGATAAACTTAAATAGTTTTACTACCTCAATTTTACTGTATCCCTTTTCATATAAACTCCTAACTAAAGTCCATTTCCATTGTGACCTTTCTTTTAAATTTTTAGTAGTTGCTTTGGTTTTTAAATGTGCCATGATCATGATAGCAAAAGGGTTTAAATTTTCCTCTAAATCTGACCATTTTTCTTGATAATCAATTAATTTAATCACAGGAAAATTGAGATTTAGTTGACATCCCCCTACCTCATAACCGTAGTGTGACGGGCGCCATTTTTGGCTTTCATCCCCTAGTATAGCAAGGCTAATCACTGGTTTTCTTTTTAGCTCAAAAATACGATAATGGTAGATGAACATTCGTTGGCTAAAATCCTCATCATACTGACTTTGGATCTCAATATGAATTAATATACATAATGTTTTTTGGTCTTTTAACCATACTTGAAATAATCGATCTACTATCCTTTTGATGTCTTGAGAATCAGCAGTAATTTTACTCAATTCTTTATCTAAAGAAATGGGGGTTTTTGACCAATCGATAAGGTGATAAATATCGGGGAAGAAAAATAGCAAAAATTGCTCAAAATATTCCCCGATTGCCTCTTTTCATGGTTCATCATAATTAGCGTTTAATTCTGTCATTTAGATAACCATGTTTGTAAATCATCGAAACTATTAAAATCAAATAAATCCTCTGCTAGAGTTTCTAAATCATCAATATCCAGCGCCCTCACCTGCACTTTTAAATCATCATTAATTTCTCCTAATTTACGGGCTAATTGACGAATAATTAATTCTTTATCTTTATCAATTCGTTGCTGTAATCCCCTTTCTTCAGCCATTTTTTCTAGTGGGCTAATTAACGGCATTTTTCTTTCCTCCTCGTACTGGCTAATTTTTTCTTTTAAATTTAATTGTAGTTCTACTGGTAAAGTCATCATTAAATCGATAAACTTAAATAGTTTTACTACTTCAATTTTACTGTATCCCTTTTCATATAAACTCCTAACTAAAGTCCATTTCCATTGTGACCTTTCTTTTAAATTTTTAGTAGTTGCTTTGGTTTTTAAATGTGCCATGATCATGATAGCAAAAGGGTTTAAATTTTCCTCTAAATCTGACCATTTTTCTTGATAATCAATTAATTTAATCACAGGAAAATTGAGATTTAGTTGACATCCCCCTACCTCATAACCGTAGTGTGACGGGCGCCATTTTTGGCTTTCATCCCCTAGTATAGCAAGGCTAATCACTGGTTTTCTTTTTAGCTCAAAAATACGATAATGGTAGATGAACATTCGTTGGCTAAAATCCTCATCATACTGACTTTGGATCTCAATATGAATTAATATACATAATGTTTTTTGGTCTTTTAACCATACTTGAAATAATCGATCTACTATCCTTTTGATGTCTTGAGAATCAGCAGTAATTTTACTTAATTCTTTATCTAAAGAAATGGGGGTTTTCGACCAATCGATGAGGTGGTAAATATCGGGGAAGAAAAATAGCAAAAACTGCTCAAAATATTCCCCGATTGCCTCTTTCCATGGTTCGTCATAATTAGCATTTAATTCTGTCATTAGAAAGCAGAAATATTTTTAAATTGAGTTTTATTAGCGTTAGCTGACTCGCCACAGGTGCGAGGGGTGGGAAAAATTTTCTCAGGATTCGCTAAACCAAAGGGATTAAAAACTGCGCGCACATATTGCATCGTTTCTAAATCTTCTTCGCTAAACATTTGCCCCATATAACATTTTTTATCACTACCAATGCCATGCTCACCAGAGAGGCTTCCCCCTACTTTAACGCAGAGTTTGAGTATTTCTCCTCCCAATTCTTCTACTTTCTCAAAACTACCTTTTTCGGCTCCATTGTATAAAATTAAAGGATGTAAGTTGCCATCCCCAGCATGAAACACGTTAGCAATACGATAACCATATTTTTCGCTCAAGGCATTAATTTCCCCTAACACAAAAGGTAATTGAGAGCGTGGCACAACCCCATCTTGGACAAAATAATCGGGGCTAATTTTACCCATAGCAGCAAAAGCCGCTTTCCTACCTTTCCATAATTTTAATCGAGTGGGGGCATCTTCAGCGCCCGTCACCGTGCGCGCGCCACACTGTAAACAAATGTCCTTTACCTGTTGACGATAATTATTAACTTCCACTTCCAAACCGTCTAACTCCACCAAGAGGATAGCTTGGGCATCCCGGGGATAACACTGAGTCGCCACCACATCTTCTACGGCATTGATACTAAAATTATCCATCATTTCCATACCAGCCGGGATGATGCCGGAGCGAATAATTTGCGCCACAGCGCCCCCCGCCTCCTCTACACTATTAAAATCGGCCAACACTACCGAGATACAATCAGGGGTTTTGAGAATCTTTAAAGTGATTTCCGTGGCGATGCCTAGAGTGCCTTCTGAGCCTACGAATAAGCCTGTTAAGTCATAACCGGGGGCTTCAGGCACTTTGCCCCCCACCTTGACGATTTCCCCGGCTGCGGTGACGATGGTTAAGCCTAAAACGTGATTAGTGGTGGTGCCATATTTGAGACAATGCACCCCCCCCGAATTTTCGGCAATATTACCGCCAATAGAACAAATGATCTGACTAGAAGGATCAGGCGCATAATAATAACCAGCGCCCTTCACCGTTTCCGTTACCCAATTATTGATGATACCGGGTTGCACGGTGATGCGTTGATTTTCATAGTCAACATCCAATACCTGTCGCATTCTCGCCGTGACAATTAACAAACAATCTTCGTAAGGTAATGCACCCCCTGATAAACCTGTACCAGCGCCCCTCGCCACCCACACAATGCCATATTTATTACAAATTGTGACAATTTCCTTGACTTGTTGAGTATTTTGTGGCAATGTTACTACCGTTGGACGTTGACGATATTGGGGTAAACCGTCACATTCATAGGTCAAAAGTTCTTCTTTTTTCTTAACTACTCCCCTTTTACCGAGGATGTCTTCTAATTCCTTGATAATTTGTGGCCATGGGTGGAGGGCGCTGGATTTCATATTTTCTCTGTGGTGGTGTATTTCTTTATATATTTTAGGTGATAATATGGCACAGAGATAGACGAAGCGAGGGAAAAAGAAAGCAGGAAGAGATTTACTAAATCTTAGATTTTCTATATAAACGGATCTAAAATGACATAAAAGGACAAATAAATAAAAAGTTTGTGAAAGTATTCGATTTCGGTTTCAGAAAAGTAATATTTGATGTACGATAAAGGGAGATTTTGGTTGCCCCTTTTGGGGAAGTACCTTACAAAAATAGGATAGTAATACTATTAACGCTTCCGTGGGTGAAGCAGTCTGTTAAATCAGATAACATAAGTGTCTTAAAAATATTTTTTAAGGCTTTGAGGGATACCTCCTTTTGAGTATTTTACTCAAATGCTATTGCAGTTTATTACGGTATATGCCGTTTTATTCTGCATAAACGTATCAGATAAGTAAAAAATGGAAAATTTACAAATAAAAGAAGTTTGTCAACAATTAAAAATCAATTCCCAAACTATTTATTACTACGAAAAAATTGGCTTGATTTCCCCTCCGCAACGTAGTGAATCAGGTTATCGTCTTTTCACCACAGAAGATGTGGAAATTTTAGCATTTATCCTACGGGTAAAGTCTCTCGGCTTAACTCTTGAGGAAATTCGACAATTATTAAACCTCAAGGAAGGGCGCTCTTTATCTTGTCAAGCAGTTTATAATCAATTAAATCATAAAATAGAAGAAATTAATCAAAAAATTAATCAACTACAAGCACTAAAAAAGGAATTAACACCACTTTTAGATCAATGTAAAACTAACATGAATAATCACAATTTAGACCATCAATGTCAAGTTTTAAACCTGACATAAAACTAATATAGCAATCCTAAATCATTGGTGAGAATTAAAAGGGTTATAACAAGCGCCTCCTAAAACCCAAAGATTACGCAAAACACCTAGATTTATAAGCATTTCACCTGAAACCTGACACCCGAAGCCTGACACCTCTCCTCACCAAAATATTTTTTCAGCAACCCCTAAATATAGATAGTAAAAATTATTATTTGTAAGCAAAATGAATCTTTTATTTTATTAAAAATTCCTGTACTGTAACGACTAAACTTCTATATTTTTTTATGGACTTCATTACTAATAAATCCTTATCTCCAGTAACTAAATAAGACGCTTTAGAATCCTTAGCTAAGGCTAAAAATTTATTATCATCGGCATCTCGACAATCATTAACTATCGACTCAACCTTAATAAATAAACTATTTTCTTTCAAAACATTCAAAAATTTTTCTCTTTCTAGGTTGGAAATATATTTGTCAAATCTGGCTTTATATATTCTCGTTATTAACTCTTGATATGTTTCTTCACTTTGTACTAAATAAAAATATTTATAGGCTTTATCTAATGCTTTTCTGGCACTTCCTTGAGGGCTTAAAACCGCACTAATTAAAATATTAGTATCAAGTACAATTATTTTAGGATTCATCAGCTAGTAATTCCGTTAAAATATCTTCTGTTAAACCTTTTGCTTGAGCATTTTTGCCAATCTCATCACATACTTCTAATAAATTAGTGAACTCAGAATAATTTTCTTGACTAATTTTTTTATAGTCTAGTTCTAAAAACCAATTTCGCAATTTTAAAAAATCACTATCAGGAAGATCAAGAATTGCTTGTTCAATTTCCGTAATACTCATAGATACAAAAATTATAATTAGTTGATAATCATTAATTTTAGCTTGATCATTTTAAAATAGCCAAGAAAAGCCAGCGCCCTCCACCATTTTCAAAGTCGAATCAACCAAACAGGAATTAGCACAAACTCGAAAGAAACGAGAATGTTCAGCAGAAGATATATAATTAAACTTAACTATAAAAAACTTAATATAAAAGAATTTAGTATTCAGTGAGCTATTCATCATTTATCGCTACCCAAAGAGAGTCAAATTCCGACTCAATCCTGAAATACGATGCCAAAGCCATCGCTAGTTACTACAACAAGCGCCCTTGGTTAGGATTATTTCGGGCTTTAAAAATTATTACCCTTTTTAGTATTTTTGTTGTACAACTACAATTTGATAAATGGTTTAAACAACAGGCAAAAAATAAACAGGCGCGCGCCGAAAGCCTCAGAAAAATTTTAACCAAACTAGGTGCAACTTTTATTAAAGTCGGTCAAGCCTTATCCACTCGACCAGATTTAATTAAACCAGATTTTCTGGAAGAATTGATCAAACTACAAGATCAACTTCCCCCCTTTGACAACGAAACCGCTTTTAACATAATCGAAACTCAACTGGATATGCCCGTATCACAGGCTTACCGAGTAATATCCCCCAATCCAGTGGCGGCCGCCTCCCTCGGACAAGTTTATAAAGCAGTGTTACATACAGGAGAAGAAGTAGCGGTAAAAGTCCAGCGCCCGAATTTGCTACCCGTCATTACCCTTGATTTATACATCATGCGCCTAGGCTCAAGATGGATAGCGCCCTTCCTCCCTCTCAATTTAGGTCATGATTTGGGTTTAATTGTAGATGAATTTGGCATCAAACTATTTGAAGAAATTGACTATGTTAATGAAGCTCGAAATGCTGAAAAATTCGCCGCCAACTTCCTCAATGATGATGAAGTGAAAGTGCCTTGTATTTATTGGCGCTACACCCACCACAAAGTATTAACCCTTGAGTGGATTAATGGTTATAAATTAAATGATTTGGATGCGATTAGGGGCGCTGGATTGGATGCCGATGCCATCATCAAAATTGGTGTTACTTCTGGTTTAAAACAACTATTAGAACATGGGTTCTTCCATGCCGATCCCCATCCCGGCAACCTCTTTGCCATGCAGGATGGTAGAATGGCTTATATTGACTTCGGCATGATGGATCAACTTGACGAACATACCAAAGAAACCATCGCATCTTCCATCGTACAACTCATTAACCAAGACTATCAAGCCCTAGCAAGGGATTTTGTGGAGTTAGGGTTTTTGTCCCCGACAACGGACATTACGCCCATCATACCAGCTTTAGAAACGGTTTTAGGCAATGCCGTAGGGCAAAGTGTAGGGGATTTTAACTTTCAAACTATCACCAATGATTTTTCTCAATTGATGTATGAATATCCCTTCCGAGTTCCAGCGAAATTTGCTTTAATTATTCGCTCCCTAGTTACTCAAGAAGGTTTAGCATTGAGTTTAAATCCTGATTTTCGTATCGTGGAAGTCTCCTTCCCTTATGTTTCGCGCCGTCTTTTAACAGGGGAATCTCCTGCTATGCGCAGTCGTCTTTTAGAAGTGTTATTCAAAGATGATAAATTTCAATGGGAAAGACTAGAACACATGATCTCTATTGCTAAATCTGATCATAAATTCGATTTATTGCCCACCGCAGGATTAGGTTTGCAATTTATCATGTCGGAAGAGGGAGATTATTTGCGCCGTCAGATTATCTATGCGTTAGTAGAAGATGATCGTTTGCACACAGAAGAAATACATCGGTTATGGCAGTTAGTGCAACCTGATTTACAACCTAACAAAATTTTAGATGTGGCTTTTAATGCTATTAAACAATTGTCTCTAAAAATTGCTTAACTTTGTAATATTTGTAGGTTGGGTTAGCCAAGGGGTAACCCAACAATAAATTTGTAACTTAAAAACAAAGAGATATAAAATGGTTAGAGAATTAATCAAAGAAAAGAAAAATTTGTATGAAAATGATTACAACTTATGGATATTAGAAACGGTTAATAAATTGAAAAATCAAGACTTTAATTCTTTAGATTTAGAAAACTTAATTGAGGAAGTATTAGACTTGAGTAAAAGGGATAAAAGAAAATTAGAAAGTTTATTGATGAAGTTGATAGAACACTTATTGATATTATCCTATTGGCAGACAGAAAAAACTAGAAATCAAGGACATTGGCAGAAGGAGATTTTTAGTTTTCGTAAACAAATCAACCGGTTATTAACAGACAGTCCTAGTCTAAAGAATTATTTAGAAAAAGAGTTTTATTCTTGTTATCAAGATGGTCGAAAAATGGCTAGTCAGCACTCTTTACTGGTTATTAATACCTTTCCTGAAGAACCTTTTACTACTCTAGCCAATATTTTAGATGAAAATTGGTTGCCTTAATTGCGGTAAATAACATTAGTAAAGCACTTAATCAATAGCAATCCTTTATGACTGATGATATAATGATGTCACGAATAATATTATCAATCATCATAATCTATGGCGCTGAGCAACACAGAAAAACAGAGTAGTCCTTTACCTTGGATTATTGGGATTATGGTGGGGGGAATCCTTTTCGTGGGGGGAGCAACTTCCTATCTGCTTAATCGTCCCAACTCTGCCACTCGATTAGATGAATATACTGTCATAGCAGAAGAAAGCTCTTTGAGTGTAGAAATTAAGGCTAGTGGTGTAGTACAACCGATCCAAAGTGTTAATATCAGTCCTAAAAATCCGGGTATTCTCAAAGAATTATTAGTGGAACAAGGTATGATGGTGGAGGAAGGGCAACCTATTGCCGTAATGGAAAATCAACAACTTTTTGCCCAAGGTGCGCAAGCCCAAGCCCAACTTGCAGAAACTCAAGCCCGACTACAGGAGGCAGAAGTTAGTCTCAAGGCGGATTTATTGGTTTTAGAAACTCGATTGGCACAAGCCCAAGCGCGCCTCGCCCAAGCTCAAAATCGTATCCCTCTTGACATTGAACAAGCTCGATCTCAACTAAGAGAAGCGGAATCACGTCTAAAATTGGCGGAAAATCAATTACAACGTAATAAAAATTTACTAGATGAGGGGGTAATCTCTCAAGATCAATTTGATCAATTTGCGAATCAATATCTAGTGGCTCAAGCTAATTTACAGGAAGTATTACAAAGATTACAACAAATTCAGAATACGGGAAGCCCAGAAATAGGTACTTTGGAAGGGGCGCTGGCAGAAATTCAAGCCTCCATACAGGAAAGAAAAGCAACGGGGGAAGCAGAAATTGAACGGCTAAAAACTACCATTCAAGCCTCGGAAGCTAATTTGGAAGTTGCGAAAATTCAGTTTCAAGATACCTTTATTACAGCGCCCTTCGCCGGAGTTGTGACCCAAAAATTTGCGTCGGAGGGCGCTTTTGTCACTCCCACTACATCCGCTTCTACCACCACTTCTGCCACCTCTAGTTCCATTATTGCCCTCGCTAAAGGTTTGGAAGTCGTCGCCAAAGTTCCTGAAGTGGATTTAAAACAAATTGGTATTGGTCAACCTGTGCGTCTTGTGGCTGATGCTTACCCAGATGCTATTTTTGAAGGAGTAGTCAAAAAAGTAGCCCCAGAAGCGATTGTAGAGCAGAATGTGACATCTTTTGAAGTGACTATTGCCATTATTAAAGGTAATGAGCAATTATTATCGAGAATGAACGTGGAAGCCACCTTTTTGGGGGAACAGCTAAGTAATGTTTTAACCGTGCCTACGGTGGCTATTGTTACGGAAGACGGGGAAACAGGGGTGATGATTCCTGATGAAAATAATAAGCCAAAGTTTCAACCTGTGACCATTGGTGTTTCTGTGGATGATCGTACGGAAATTATTCGAGGTATAGCATCCGGTGAGCGAGTTTTCATTAATTTACCCCCCAAAAGTTAGAGAGAGAAGGGGGGAAGGGGAAGAAAGGGAGAAGGGGAAGAAAGGGAGAAGGGGAGAAGTGAGAATTATGAATTAATTGGTAGGTGAAGAATTAATTATCAATTATCCATTGTCAATTATCCATTATCCATTGCTTACCAGCCTTTATCTGCTTGACTCAAGACATAACTAGCTACGTCTTCGATTTGTTGCTCATTTAATCTTCCTAAAAATCGAGGCATAGCAGCTTTACCGTTTGCTACTTGATAGACTATTTTTTCAAGGGAATACATATCATATTTTTCTAAATCAGACTTTTGTAAGGTTTTGGCAGAATTAACCACATTTCTACCACCCATGTGACAAGAAGCACAGTTAGCACTAAAGATTTTTGCTCCGTTGTCGATGTCTCCTGCTAATGCAGGGGCGCTGATACTAAATAACATTACTAGGCTTAAAATTAAGGCGTAAATTGTTTTCATGGTGTTTCTCAATTAACTTATTCATACTCCTTATTTTCAGCAGATTTATTCCTTTTGGTCAAAAGACTATTGGTCAAAGTTGTAACTTTTCTTTACAGTCCTACATTCCACCGTGTAATGAATCATATCAAGTTCGGATAATTAGTTACAAATAGATTATCTCTTCGCACTTTACCCACCGTGTAATGAATTACACGGAACCAATAATATTTCGTTCAATGAATTGAACTAAGATCATTTTTAATTGATTTACAGCAGTTTTCATTTCCTTAAACCACACTTTAGATTGTTACAAAGATTCCCTTTGCGTCTTCGCGCCTTTGCGAGAGACAAAAAATGTGGTTTATTCATCTGAAATGCGCTATTTTTTTGTGAAGTCTAGTGCCAAAAAATCTTCTAAGAAACCATGAAATAGTGAAGGGTTTTCATCATGGAGACAATGCCCGACATTATCTAATAATTGTAAAGTAATTAACGGATTAGATTGCTCGAGACGGCGCGCGCCCGTCGGCGGTATAAATCGATCTTGTTTACCCCATAATAATAACATTGGTACTTTTACCCGTTGCAACAATTCTTCCGCAGAAAGGGTAAAATCTGTTTGATTCACTGACTGACTGAGGGCAATTAAAGTACGACAAGCGCCCTCCTCCCTTGGCGGAGTGGCAATAATTTCGACCAATTCATCATCCACTGCCGTTTTATCTACATAGGCAACCCCTAGCCATTGACGAATAACTGCCGGATTACGCACTATCAGAAAAATAATTCTAATCAATAACGGTGAAGCAACTATTTTTTCTAAACTGGTAACAATGGGTAACGCCCAAGAGGGCAACATTTTTTCTCGCGCCGATAAGTCAGGAAGGCTCAACATCACTAATTTCGCAGTCATTTCGGGGTGGAGGGCGCTGGTATAAAGAGCAATAAGAGAACCAATGGAGTTACCAATCAAAATGACAGGTACATTAATAAATGTACGCCAAAAATCATATACTAATTCACCCCACACACTCACATCATAATCAGTGTAGGCTTTTTTTGATGCTCCAAACCCTAATAAATCAATGGCATACACCGTATGATTTTCCTTTAACACCGGAATATTATGGCGCCAATGCCCCACCGATGCCCCAAAGCCATGAATTAACAAAATCGGTATATCTGCGGGGAGAGCGCTGGTTTTTCTTTCATAGCAATAGTGTATTTTCCAACCGCGCCAATACCAATCTCTTTGTTTGCCAATTTTTTCTTGCCAATTCACCCAAATTCTCCTCAAATATTACCTAGTCTGAATGGAAGGCAAGGGGCTCACATCCCCTTGTTCATCTTTGCCTATCTA
The DNA here is from genome assembly GCA_015272165.1 of Cyanobacterium sp. T60_A2020_053. NCBI lineage: Bacteria > Bacillati > Cyanobacteriota > Cyanophyceae > Chroococcales > Geminocystaceae > Cyanobacterium > Cyanobacterium sp. T60_A2020_053. The sequence continues at coordinate 10,268 of JACYMF010000058.1, read as the reverse complement.
CAATTTAACCCAATGATCAAATAATGATTGATATAAATGAGCAATTTATGAAAACTAACTACTTTGCTAAAGTCTTTGACTTATAAGCATTGAAACCTTTGCCCTTCACCCGACAACTCCCCTCACCAAAATATTTTTCAGCACCCCCTAACTATGATAAAATCACATAGGCATTAAGAAAAATATTGATGAATTATGGCGAGAAAACCCGACGAATATAGCATTCATCTCTTTTTAAGTAGTGGACATACCCAAGAAGTTAAATTTAGTAGTATTCAAGAGTTTCAAAAGTGGTACAGTGGCGAATTAGTACCCAAGTCAGATTCAAAAGATTTTATTAACGTGCCAATCAAAAACATTCAGGGAGAATACATGGTAGTGCGCCCTGCCAATGTAGTGGGTTTAAAGGTTGAGCCTGTATTTTTTGGTAGTGTTGATCGTGATTTTGCTGAATAAAAAAAAGGGCTTGTTATCAAGCCCCTGAAATGCCTAGAAAACTGGAAAATTACGGTTCGATCAAAGAACGCTTACCCCATTTAGGGTCAGCTTTAGTTTGAATTAAGATATAACCAGCAATAGCTTCTAAATCATCGTCATTATAGTTTCTCATTTCAGACCAAATATCAGACCTTTCGGTGTTCATGTGTAAAAGAGAAAGGTCTTCTTCACCATCATAAGTAGTGGGATATTTCATGTAGTCAATTAACGCTAAAACGTTATCACGGGCAGGAATAGCGTTGGCTAAAGCTTCAGCACTTAAACCCACGTTAGGATTAGTTTTAGTTTTGCCTTGAATATGGCATTGAGTACAACTGGCAACAAATAATTTTGAGCCTAATTGTGCATCTTGGTTACTAAATGTAATCATATCACCTTGTTCATTTAAAGGTACAGTGCGTAGTTCTTCGCTTAGGCTAAGGGCATGGGCGCTGGTAGCAAAAGATTGCCATACCAATAACATCCCAGCGAGAACTATTAAAAAAAATCTTTTCATAATTAGCAAACTAATATTTTTTTAGTATTTTTCTGAGATTAAAAAATCATACGTTAACTATTTTCCCTTAAAACAGGTGTTTATTTGACGAGGATTTGTAAACTTTTGTTAATATTTTAAGAATTTAATCGGCTGTTTCTACACCAATCACCGTGCCACGGAAGTTATAACGAGGATTATCTAATTCTAATACCGTACCAATTTTGACTTTTTGATTTGCCACCACATAACCATCATTGGTGTTTTGTCCTGTACTTGTCATGGTCAGAATCATATCAGTGCTATTGTTAACGATGGGGCGAGGGTCTAATAATGCTTTAACTGTGCCATCGGGTTGATTTACTACCACATTATTAGGTAATTCCTCAGCCTGAGCAATTTTGACTTTTCCGGCTGGTTCGTTTCTAACAATAACATTCATTTCTATATCTTGATTAAACTCTGCTACTGTATCAGAGGAATTTTGGGAAGCTAAACCTCTCACTAAAAGGGTTATTTTAACGGTTTCAGCGCCCGTCGTACCCCCCACCACTTGGGCAAGAGAACCAGATGAACCGGGTACAATAAAGATGCCTACCAGAGCTAAAATGACTACCATCAGCGCCCCTAAATCCAACAAGTTGATCTTGCCAAATAAACGCCCTTTACTATCAATAATTTTCATCGTTACCTATATTTTTGACCATATTGATTAACAATCAAAAATATAGCATTTCTTGATTACTTCAACGGCTGAGTTAGACCCATATTTTGTCAAAGGGGAAAATTGAGAGATACAATTATTAACATAACCGTAATAATTTTTAATATTTCCTCAAAAATGACTGCAAGTTCTAACATCGAAACATTTTTAGTTGATAACCTGCTCAAAAATAGCTATCAAACTTGGCAACAACTTAAAGCAGTTGTCAGCGTCGCCCACAAAAACTTCTTTACTCAATTAAAAGATACTCTTTTCCCCACTGAAGATAATCAACTTATTCCTTTAACGCCAGAAGTTTTTAAAATTCTGCAAGAAAGATTTAGTCAAATTACCGAAGAGGATTGGCAAGACGCCAAACAAGGGGTTTATCCTTACGAAATTCTTTTTGATGGTGATGTGGGTTATTTTCTGTCTAACTATGTCAAACTATTATGGGATCATCCTTTGGCATGGTATCGAGTACAACAGAAAAACTTTATTGATTTACCGACAAATATTGATTTAGAAAAATATCCGCAATATTATCGCCGTAATTTCCATTATCAAACCGATGGTTACTTAAGCGATAATTCAGCCCAAATTTACGATTTACAAGTGGAAATTCTCTTTAGTGGCATCGCTGATGCTATGCGCCGCCGTATCCTCAAACCTTTAAAAGAAAAATTACCTCGTTTCAGTCAAGACACCAAAATTTTAGATGTGGCTTGTGGCACAGGAAGAACATTAAAACTACTAAGGGCGACTTTTCCTGATGCTTCTCTTTACGGTATTGATTTATCCAGCGCCTATCTCCGGGAAGCTAACCGCTATTTATTATCTCAATTCCCTGAGGAATTACCTCAGTTAATGGAAGGAAAGGGGGAAGCCATGCCTTATCAGGATAATTATTTTCAGGCTATCAGCAATGTGTTTTTATTTCATGAGTTACCCAAACCTATTCGTAAACAGGTGATTGAGGAATCCTATCGAGTGTTACAACCGGGGGGGGTGATGGTGATTTGTGATTCCATACAACTTTCTGATTCTCCTGAGTTGGAGGTAATGATGGGTAATTTTCCCCGTGCTTACCATGAACCGTTTTACAATGATTATATTAACGATAATATGGAAGAGCATTTGGAGAAATCGGGATTTCATGTGGAGTCTGTCAATATCCATGCTTTTAGTAAATATTGGGTAGCGACTAAGTCTTTTTAATTAAAAGTGGTGTCGTGAGGGCAAATTGACAATGGACAATGGACAATTGATAATTGATAATGGACAATTGATAATTTAGAATTTACACATCAACAATTAAGCATTAAAACTACATAATTCATAACTCATAATTCATAATTCATAATTCATTTATCCTCTCGACACCATTTTTTTAGCAACCCCTAGGTAATATTTTAAGAGATGAAAAATTTAGTTTTATGGCGTAAATTATCGCCTTTTTTATTTTTGTTTCCTGCTTTAGCGGTTTTAACTGTTATTGTTTTTTACCCTGCTTTTCAAGCCTTTAGTCTTAGTTTTTCTAGTTATGGTTATGATTTAACTGCTTCTCCTCAGTGGGTGGGGGGCGCTAATTTTCAGCGTCTTTGGCAAGATGAGTTATTAAGAAAAATTTTATTAAATAGTTTAATTTATATAGTGGGAGTTGTACCTATTCTTGTGATTATTCCTCTGTTTTTAGCTATTTTAGTTAATCAAAAACTACGGGGAATTGCCTGGTTTAGGGGCGCTTATTATACTCCGGTGGTGATTTCCATGGTGGTGGCTGGTATCATGTGGAGGGCGCTGTATTTATCTAATGGTATTTTTAATCAATTTTGGTTGGCTTTGGGTTTTAGTCAGGGTTTGCCTTGGTTAACTAGCCCTAATTGGGCAATTTGGAGTGTGATGGTGGTAACTATCTGGAAGGGGTTGGGTTACTATATGGTTATTTATTTGGCTGGTTTACAGGGCATACCTAATGAATTATACGAGGCAGGGGCGCTGGATGGCTCTGATGGTTGGCAAAAACATTTTGATATTACTATCCCTTTAATGAAGCCTTATCTTTTTTTGGTGGCGGTAATTTCCGCTTTAAGCGCTACTAAGGTATTTGAGGAAGTCTATTTATTAACTCAGGGTGGTCCTCAAAATAGCTCAAAAACTGTGGTATATTATATTTATGAGAAGGCTTTTCAGGATTTAGATATTAATTATGCTTGTGCTATCGGTTTGGTTTTATTTGCGGTGATTTTGGTACTTTCTATCGCTAATCTAATTCTTTCTCGTTACACTCAAAGTTAGATTTAAAGATTTATATTTATCATGGCTACAGTAACGGATAATGACTTTAAGTTTAGACAATTTGTTTGTTACAAGTAGATTTTATCTTCCCACTTTACCCACCGTGTAATGAATTACACGGAACCAATAGTATTTCGTTTAATAAATTAAACTAAGATTATTTTTAATTGATCAAACTGACTTGATATTAGTCATATTAAAAAGGTCGATAAAATGTAAAAATTATACTTTTTTTGATAAAAATATAGTCAAAAGTACAAGATTACAGATACGACACGGGGATAATAAAACCTCATCATTATCAATTATCCATTGTCAATTGTCCATAATTCCCAATTATTTTATGTCCATTTCTGCTGTTTATATTCATATTCCTTTTTGTCGTCGCCGTTGTTTTTATTGTGATTTTCCCGTCACTGTTTTAGGTGATTCTGCTGGTAGTAAATATTCTAATTGGCAAAAAGAATATGTTAGTTTTTTATGTGAAGAAATAGCTGTAACTGCTGAAAATAATTCAGCAATTATCGAAACTATTTTTTTTGGTGGTGGCACTCCATCTTTACTTCATTTACAAGGTTTACAAGAAATTTTTACAACTATTCATAATTGTTTTAATGTTAGTAAAAATGCAGAAATTTCTTTGGAAATTGATCCAGCTACTTTCAATTTAGAACAATTACAAGAATATAAAAAATTAGGTATTAATCGACTTAGTTTAGGGGTGCAATCTTTCCAAGATAACTTATTAGCTAATTGTGGGCGCACTCACTCTCTCAATGACATTTATCAAGGTGTCAATTACATTCATGAAGTGGGTTTTGATAATTGGAGTTTAGATTTAATTTCTGGTTTACCGCAACAAACTTTATCCGATTGGCGCGAATCGGTGCGGAGGGCGCTGGATTTACAACCTCGCCATATTTCTTGTTATGATTTAGTGTTGGAGTCTGGCACGGTTTTTGGCAAAAAATATCAAGCTGGAGATAAACCCCTTCCTCCTGATGATGTCAGCGCCCAAATGTATTGTATCGCTTCGGAAACTTTACGAGAAAATGGTTATCAACATTATGAAATCTGTAATTATGCTTCACAGGGTTATGAATCTCGTCATAATTTAACTTATTGGCGTAATCAGCCCTATTATGGTTTCGGCATGGGCGCTGCTAGTTATGTTAGCAATAAAAGATATACTCGCCCTCGTACTCGTCAAGAATATTTTGATTTTGTACGACAATTACAGCAGAATCAAGGTTATATGGAAGTGGATACTACAGAGGAAACTGATCAACTTTTAGAAACTTTAATGTTAGGTTTAAGACTGCAAGAAGGCGTTAATTTAGCCGACATTGAAGTTAAATTCGGGCAAAATATTGTTAGTAGAATATTACACTGTTTACAACCTTATATTAAAGATAATTGGGTTATTTTTTCTGAGAGTAATAGTAATCTAAAATTAACAGACCCTGATGGTTTTTTATATTCTAATACGGTATTATCTTCTTTATTTGTTGAGTTTTAGTTTTGTCTAAAAGTTTGAAAGTGGGTTAATATCATTTATTTGTACCCACTTTCGCTATTACTTTTCAAGATAGTATGACCTCGATGTGGTTAGTTAAATTAATGTTAAAAATTAGTTTATCTAAACTAACTCATTAATAACTTTTACTGATATTCTTTTTAGTGTTTAACATTCCTTGACCTTTACAATTTGGACAAGCAATAGGGTAATAATCAAAGGAGTTTACATAGTCGGATAATCTTTGCTCTAAAATTTTGCCACTACCTTTACATTTTAAACAGAATTTCATCTTAGGCTCTCCTTTTTTTATTTTCTTGAATGCAATTTACCATAGATAGAATTATCTGTAATCAGCAAAATTACGCAAGTTATACTACACAATGTTACGGTTTTACACTTAGTCATCAAGACATTTACTTAACAAAAGTTTATGAAAGTTGAATTATTGTGTTTATCGTCACAAATTTCTGGGCAAATCTTTAATTGTATAAAATATGACCGAAAAATTGTCTTCACCGTAACCAAAATATGAGCATATATACTTACGCATTACCACCAAAGTATGCCACCACTAGAAATAGTCCATCAGTGAAAATGGTACTTAAAACAGCGCCCCCCAAAGCTAAATAATGCAGTTGTTTTTTCTGCAAAGCGTAGAGACTAATTGCTAGTAACAGATTAGCGAGAAGGATTGCCCAACTAATACCCCAAACGGTGTTGACTTGGGTTATGGCGCCCTGTAAAATGGGCTGCACAAGGTTAGGATCAGAAATCATAATTTTCTGCCAATAAGGTATCAAACCATCGATATAAAAGTATAAATCTGTAACGGCTGTGCCTATCAATGAGCCTAGATAAAAATAATTACCGATTAAGCCTTTACCACGCCAAATGCCCCATAAAGCAAAAGGCAACCCCACGGCTTCAATGGGAATATGAATGGCAGGATACCACCGTAGCCATCCCCAATAAATTGAGCCACAAAACCAACTCCAGCTAAAACCAATAAGAATATCGCCCCAAATATAAGTATCAGGGTTACGGCGCACTCTCAGGGCAAAATATACCCAGGGGAGGGTTAAAATTAAACTGAGAGAAGGCAAGATGCGCACGAGGGGCGCTTGGAAGAAAACTGGCACGGAAACGAGAAACGCTGAAGCTAGGAATATTAAAACGCTTTGACGTTTTTCCTTTTGCCACCACCACGCCACACAGTAGTTATTAACTACACTGACTGTGGAGGGAACAAAGGCGCTGATTTGGGAAAATAGGGTATGATTAAACAAAATTGCTTAGAATATCTTTACTTATCTTTACTTAAATCTTAATGTATTTTAATAATAAAACCAAATTTTGAGTATTAGCAATTTTAAACTAAGAATTACTATTGTTTAACACGTTTAAGATTATCCCCTAGGGGGGTATAACAAAATTATAGCAAATTGTAAAGCATATGACGAAAAAAGCAATTGTTTTATTATCAGGGGGTTTGGATTCTGCCACTAGCGCGGCTATTGCCATGGCGGATGGTTATGAGGTGATGGCGCTATCTTTTCGTTATGGGCAGAGGCACTCTAAGGAATTGGAAGCAGCGCACTCCGTCGCTCAATGTCTGGGCATTACCGAGCATCATATCATTGATGTTAACTTATCCCTCTGGGGGGGGTCTTCTCTCACGGATGAAACCATGATAATTCCCGATGGGGGGGTGATACCAAATCAAATTCCTTCTACTTATGTGCCGGGGCGTAATACGGTGTTTATTGCCATTGCCCTTTCTTTGGCTGAGGCGAGGGGCGCTACTGCCATTTATCTGGGCATTAATGCGGTGGATTATTCTGGTTATCCAGATTGTCGCCCAGAATATTTACAGGCTTTTCAGCATTTAGCTAATCTTTCTTCTAAAGTTGGCATCGAGGGTAATTCTCCCCAGTTAATTGCGCCTTTGGTTAATCTCAGTAAGGTTGATATAGTGCGGAGGGCGCTGGAATTGAATGTACCCATCGAAAAAACTTGGTCTTGTTATCAAGGGGGAGAATCTCCTTGCGGTGTTTGTGATTCCTGTCGTATTCGTGATGAAGCCTTGAAACTCGTCAGCTTATCTTAACCCTCTTTTGTCACTTTCCGAAAACATTTATCAGGCGTTGTTGATTTTAAATATGTTTTTGCTTGGAGTAGGGAATAGAGAGTAGTAATAATATTTTGAGTATTATATATTTGTTGTAATTCATTGATGTTTCAGAACACAATTCAGTAACGCCCTATTTTTTAATTAACCTTTACCGTTTTGTTCCATTAAAGCAAATGATGTTTAAAAGCAAAACTAACCAATTCGGTACGATTTTCAGCGCCCGTCTTCTTCAGCAAATTAGCCACATATTTTTCTACAGTTTTGGGACTAAGATATAAATTTTCAGCAATTTTATTATTAGAAAAACCATCCATTAATAAATGTAAAACTTCTATTTCTCTGGGGGTTAATTTAATGTCTAAATTATCATCATTAACTGGATAATCTTGAGGGAAAACAAGTTCAGATTGAATAACTTGAGACCTTTCTAAAAGATTTTTGACAATGGCTATTAATTCAATAGTTTGAAAAGGTTTAGCTAAGTAAATATCACATCCAGCTTGATAACCATGAATTTTAGCATCTACACTATCTTAAAAATGTCAAAAGAGGACTCCCGTTGAGTGCGACCTGAACTGGTCACTTTGACTACGACACCTAGTCGTCTGGTGATTTCTACCACCAGCCCTCATGGAAAACACTCTATCACAAAGTGCGGTCACACCCTAGTAGGTAACGAAACAGGTGGAATGCAGACCCCAAATGTAGCCGAAGCTGTTAGGGATTAAACGGTAAGGAGCTAGAGGGAAGATGTAGAAGGATGAACATAGTCTAAGTTGGCGATTAAACTGCGTTATAGTCCGAAGAGCTAAATTATCCCTGATAAGCTCTAACCAAAATGGTAAGAGGGTGAACTAAATACTTTAACGTTATTTAGTTGTAGAAACAAAATTCCCTTCGCAGAATAGTCAACCATCCTAACTACATGAAAACTCAAGATGATACAACAGGGTAAACCCTACAGAGTCTCGTAAGAGTAGGTCTGAGGCGACAAAGACGGAACTCTCTGGAGGGCAGAAGATGAGAGAAAAAAGCGAATGCTCAGGTGTAACGGCTGAGATAAGGGTTCAAAATTTGCCCTTGACCGAAAGGAACAGCAGACTTCTCTTGGGTCTTATACGGACAGAAAAGAAAACAATAATTCTAAATTGGAGTTAAAAGTTAGATGTCAAAAGCAATTTTGATAAATGGAGACACAAGACAACTAGAGGACTGGAGTCAGATCAATTGGCAAAAAGCCCATAAAGTTGTTAAGAATTTGCGTTGCCGAATCTTCCGTGCTAGAAAACTTAGTCAGGGTCAGCAGTTGAGAAGATTGCAGAAACTGTTAATAAGAAGCCTATCAAATCTATTGCTAAGTGTTAGACAAATTACTCAAGTCAATAACGGAAAGCAAACAGCAGGGATAGATAAGGAGGTGATAAACACCCCTGCACAGCGAGTAAAACTTGTCAATGAATGGGAAATGCCAAAAGCTGGATTTATTGATAGCGGTATTTACAACCCTAGCGAGACAGGCACTCCTCAAGGTGGTGTGATAAGTCCATTGTTAGCCAATATTGGTTTACATGGATTAGAAGAACTAATTAAAAGTGTGAAACTACCCAAGACAAAATGGGGGAGAAGACCACAATTAGGATTCATCCGTTATGCTGACGATTTTGTCGTAACAGCGAAGGAAAAACAAAACCTAGAAGACGTGCTAATCCTGATAAAGCAATGGTTAGAAGAAAGAGGACTAGAAATCAGCACTGAGAAGACAAGGATAGTTCACATAGATGAAGGATTCGACTTCCTCGGTTTTAATATACGTCAGTATAAAGGTAAATTACTGATAAAACCTCAGAAAGAAAAGGTACTAGCATTCTGCAAAAAGATAAAATCAACTATATCTAATATGAAAGCAAATACCCAAGAAGAAGTCATCGCCAAGTTGAATCCGCTTCTCAGAGGTTTTGCTAATTACTACAGAGGAGTAATTAGCAAAGAAACCTTCTCTTACATACATCATAGAGTAGTGATGTCCCTCTATTTTTGGGCTAAAAGAAGGCACCCCAAGAAATCAAAAACATGGGTTAAGAACAAATATTTTCACTACTTCAAGGGGGATAACTGGACTTTCATGTGTAAGACCTCTGATAGAAGAGGAAAGGAGAAACAACTCATCCTTAATGACATCAGTAAAATTGCGATTGAAAGGCACATCAAAGTAAAAGGTGATGCCAGTCCAGATGACTCTTCACTCCGTGAATATTGGAATAACCGCAAACTAAAACAGGGTAAAAACTACTGGGCAAAAGGTAGTAAATACTATCAAGTAGCCATTAACCAAAATTGGAAATGTCCTGTATGTGGTGAAAACTTGTTCAATGGAGAAGAAATAGAAACCCATCATATCGTACCTGTGATAAATGGTGGTGATGACTCCACTGATAATCTTGTACACTTACACAAGGCTTGTCATAAACAGGTACATTCAAAATCCAAGTTGAAGGCTTGAAGTAAGGCTTGAGCCGTGTGATTGGTAACAGTCACCCACGGTTCTTAGGGGAGGGGAGAGAGGTGACTCTCAAACCTTACCCGCTGTGCGACAACAAAAAAAAGACACTTCAAATCAACGGGAGACGGGGCTTATAAAGGGGCG
>JACYMF010000057.1 GCA_015272165.1 Cyanobacterium sp. T60_A2020_053 | reverse complement strand
TATGGGCTGTCGTCTAACGGCGAGTCGGTGAACCAAGAATCCCCCACTATAACCCGTAGGGTTTAGTGGTGGGAGTGTCAATTGATAAGCATCTTCATTATCCACTTCCCACTCCCTTAACGACACCACTTTTTCAGCAACCCCTATATACTAATAATGATATGATGCCATTACGAGCTTGTTGACAAATATCAAAACCATCTATTTTTGGTAATCAGCAAGAATTTTGACAGTTTCTTTCCCTGTTTTTTGCCAACTAAATTGTTTTACTTTTGCCAACCCTGCCTGAGTTAAGTCTTGTCTCAACTGATCATCATCTCTAATTTTTTTCATTGCGCTCACTATAGAATTTATATCATAGGGATTGACCAATAAGCTAGCATCCCGAGCAATTTCTTTTAATGCTGATATGTCAGAAGTAATGACAGGTAAACCACAAGCCATAGCCTCCAAAACTGGAAAACCAAAGCCTTCCCAAAGAGTTGTAAAAACAAGGGCTTGAGCTTGATTTAACATTAAGATTAATTCCTCTGAGGAAACATAATCAAAAAATTTCACCTGTGAAGTAATATTTAATTCTTCGATTAATGCTATTAATGCAGGTGTATAACGGGAATCTTTTGCCCCTACTAGCCACAGTTGATAATTTTTTTTAGTGTTAAACTGAGCAAATGCTTTAATGATTCTATCTAAATTTTTATGAGGGTCATGTCTGCCTAAATAAATAAAATAATTTTGTTTATTAATATTAGTAATTACTTTAAATTTATTATTATTTATTCCTAAATGAATTGGTGTAATTTTATGACTTTCAACACCAAAAAAGTTAATTAAATCATCTGCTGTTGACTGAGAATTACAAATAATATGGGTTGCTTGTTGACATACCCACGGCACATAATATTTAAAATAATAGGTTAATGGTGATTTAAAGCGAGGAAAACGTAAGGGAATTAAGTCATGCACCATAATCACACAAGGATATTTTTCTACGGTGAGGGGCGCTTCAGGAACTGGTGAAAATAAAAGATTTCCTTGTAATTTATTATAAAGATTAGGTAGTCTAATCTGTGTCCATAATAATCGTAAAAAATGTCCTTTACTGCCATAGTCTGGACTATAATATTTTGAAATATTATAGTTATTTTGGTAACTCAAGTAGTTTTCAGGGGCTAAACTAATTGGTTCTAATCTTTCTAAATACGGATAAATATTATAAATATAATTACTAATCCCAGTAGGTTTCGCAATTAGCATTGATAGGTTTAAAATAATTGTCACAAATGATTATTGGGGATAAACTATCAAAAACGGCGTGAAGTTCTCTCCTAAAAAGATCGGCATGGAAAGCCATAACAAAAAAAGGAAGTTACTTTACCACTGAATAACTATACTGTAAAAATTACGCAATGACAAAATGATAGTGTCACTAAATTTTCCCCAAGTTTTGAGTGTGACTTAGTTAACAAAACCACTAATAATTTTGAATACAGCAGTTCTTCATTATTCATTTTCCACTGTCAATTATTCACTATGGACTAAATTGCTTTTTCAGTAACAGCTATGATTCTAGCCACACTTGAGGTAATTGGCTGGGTCGATCTGGTAATGTCATAAAACCCATCTCAGTAAGCCTGACAACGGTTTTCAGGGATTCGACTAATTTCGGTTCAAATTTAATGTTACTCGCTTTTTCACACTGCTCTAGTGCTGTAGATAGATCGTAGGCAGGTCTTTTTCCTCTGGGTTGGGTCAAATCTTGAAAGTAAGTTACCAAGCCTAAAATTCTAGACTCAAGGGGAATGGATTCGCCTTTTAAGCCATCGGGGCTACCGCTACCGTCCCAATGTTCTAGTTGATGATAAATTATATTAGTCACAGGTTGCAATTCATTCATGGCAGTAAGGAGACGAGAACTGAGTATGGCACGGTCACGCCATAAACTATAGTTATTAGTATCTAGGTCGTCTTCATGCTGAGTGAATACGGCGGAGGGCGCTTGGGCTAAACCAACTCGAAATAATAATCCGGCTAGTCTTAACCGTCGTAGTTGTATTACTGATAAATCTAGTATTTGTCCGAGGGTTTCCGCTAGGGCAGAAACTTGTAAGGAGGCATGGGGATTATAGGGATCATTCTGGTCAACTTTTTGAGCCATACGCAAAAAAGCCTGTAATTTATTTGCTCCAAGGTTGCGACTGAGTTTTAAGGCTTGTCCTTCTAAGTCTTGAAATTCTTTAGTTTGTCTATTGACGGTAATTAGCCTTTCTTCGCTGTTCTGTAAATAAGAAACGATACGATGAACAACTCCAGTTAAGTCCACTGATTGATCAACTTTAGTTTTATTAATATCTTGTAGGTGTTGATTTAATTTGATGGCAAGGGATGAGTCAGATTCTGTCATGCGATTGATTAAGATTTTGGCTGCTTGTACCACCAGCACCCGATCAAAAGTCCATAAGCCATAAAATTTCCTTTCAGCATCGGCATTAGGCTCACTACCAAGGCGATATTCTTCGGGTTTTAATTCGTGACAGAGTACCATTGCCCCGTAGTTGGGCGCTACAATTATTAAGTTCCATTCTTCCCCCAAACTGTCTTCTGGTGCTAAATCCACTAAAGTAACATTATCTAGTTTTCCGGTGGGATGATCTCGAAAACCGCTATCGGGTACAGCACCAATGGCTATTAAGCTACTGGCTTGAGCTAGTTGAGCGTATCTTTGGGCTTCTTGTAAATACCATTTACCTTGCTGAAAGGTTACTAAGACAAGGGGTTGTTCGGGTGCGTCTTGTTCTAAGAGATGATCTTCAAGGGCGTGACAAAGGGCGACGAGGGTATTTTTAAAATAAACTCCATAACTCGGCGGTAGTAGTCCTTCTGGGCTTAAAAGACGTAGTTGGTTTAATGTTGATTCTGACGACATTTTTAGTTTAATTAATAATGAATAATTAATAATAAATGATGAATGATGAATAATTAATAATTAATTATCTCCCTCCGCTTCCCCTTCTCCCTCCGCTTCCCCTTCCCCCTCTGCTTCCCCTTCTCCCTCCGCTTCCCCTTCTCCCTCCGCTTCCCCTTCTCCCTCCGCTTCCCTTTCTTCCTCCGCTTCCCTTTACAAAGAGCGACACTTGTTAATTTTAGCCTAAATTCTTCTCACCTCCCCCGTGAAGTGAGATAATAAAAAAGAAATTATATAAATAATGATCTATGATATTTATGGAAAAACTATTTCGTCTCATTACCAGTTCTTTTTGGGCTTTAACTTTGGTTTTCTCTTTAGGCGTGACGGGCGCTGGGGCTACAGGCATTTATGATATTCCGGTGGTGGGCGCTGGGGAAGATGTGTGGGTAGTCGATGAAGCCGATACCCTCAGTCGGGCGACAGAATTAAAACTGGAAAGCAGTTTAAGGGATATTGCTGAGAAGACAGGGAATGAGTTAAGAATTTTAACTATTCGTCGCCTTGATTATGGTGCTACCATTGATTCTTTCGCAGATGAGGTATTTTCGACTTGGTATGAAGCGCCCTCCACCCAAGCAAATCAAGCCCTATTAGTATTAGATACCTTAACTAATCGTAGCGCCCTTCGCACAGGGGAAACTTTACAAACTTTGATTAACCCTGAAATTAACGAGAGTATCATCAAAGAAACCATTGGTTTTCCTCTCAAAGACCAATTATATAATCAAGCCTTAGTAGATGCCAGCGCCCGTCTTAGTGCTATTTTAGCAGGACAAGAAGACCCCGGTCCCCCCGTAGCTGAAGAGTTAAATATTGATAGTACCTTTTCCAGTGCAGAGGAAACCGATGACGGTATCGCTACTATTTGGGTGGTGGTAATTGTTGCCCTTGCCACGATTATCCCCATGGTTACTTATTTTTGGTATGTAGGGTTTCCGGGTAGTTAGGTGTTGCTGAAAAAGTATTTTGGTGAGGGCAAATGGACAATGGACAATTATGAGGTTTTACTACCATCGTGTCGCATCTGTAATCTTGTCTTTTAATATCAAGTTCGCTTGACTACTTAGAAATTAGTAATATTATGATCTTAGTTCAATTTATTGAACGGAATACTACTGGTTCCGTGTAATTTATTACACGGTGGGTAAATTGCGAAGATATAATCTTCTATAACTAATTATCCGAACTTGATATTAGATCGAAATTAATTTGATATAGACATATTCCCCTCTCCTGTGGGAGAGGGGTTAAGGGTGAGGGCATTTGACAAAGATTGGGGAAAAATTTTAATATCAAAAAAAGGTTGATTTGTAAGACAATGCCAATGACAGGTAAACAAATCAGGCTCTTGAATACCGATGGAAGCGATAGCTGGAGTGGCAGGAAAAGGCCAGAGACGGTCAAAAATAATGTCCTTGTCTAACATTTTGAACTGTAACAAATATACTGACGGGGGGGCATCAATAGATTCCAATAGACTATAACCAAGACGATAGAGAGGTTGTCGCCAACTATCAGGAAAATCCACAGGCTGTTGATAAGAATTGGGAATTTCTCCTTCACCAATTACTTCTCCATAAACTATCCCTTTGGTTGTGGCAATAATCGGCAACCATAAATCCCCTAAAAAACTATTTTCTTTACTGGTGCGATAACCAAAATTCTCTTTAACCCAGTTTCGGCGCTGATCTACCTCACAACAAGCCTTATAAACTTGACTTGCTTTAAACTTGAACCAGTCCGGTAGTTTAATGGTTAAAGGGCAGTATCTAACATCTGCACTAGGGGTGGGTAAATGTATCGATTTTGACCACAAATCTGCACCACTGATAATTTTGATGTCTGCTTCCGGTTCAGTATTCCTAATGCCCTTCATTAAGGCTAATGTCATTTTAGCGGTGACGGGCGCTGTGGCACAAATTTTTCCGTCTTTAACTTGAGCATTAACAATAACAATAACTTGGGGCATTATGAGCTAAAGAGATTAGGTGGTCAATAATTTTCTGAATGTAGCTAGAAAAATCAGTTTGATCGAAATTACTGAAAGTTGTTAGATATATTCGATATTTATGGCAGTGATTTACATAACTTTCTGCACTTTATATTATTTTATCTTAAAAATGTCACTTCTTGAGTTAGTTTTCTCATAATAGTGGAGTTTCCTGAAAAAGTGGTGTCAAAAAAATAGGGGTTGAACAATGTTCAACCCTCATATTACATTCTAAGTAGTCAATAAAATTATTACTTTTACCCTTTTGACGAAGCCCTAATTAACGAGTTAAAGAAAAACGAGATTCCGTAGCATAAAGACATTCAACCAAACGGCGCACGACGGCAATCATGGCAACGGGATCATTAAGTTTATTGATGGCAGAACCAACACCCACTCCAGAAGCACCAGAAGCAATAGCCATTGGCACAGTAACATCAGATAAACCAGAAGCACATAATACAGGCACATCTACCACTGCTGAGATGACGTGCGCTGCGGCTAAGGTAGGAGATGCTTTTTCAATTAAGCCCAAAACTCCGCTATGATTAGGCTGAGAACTTGTGCCACCTTCCGTTTGGATTATATCAGCGCCCTCCGCCACTAATTTTTGAGCTAAATCAGCTTGTTGATCCAAAGGTAACGTATGAGGTACAGTGACAGATAAAGTAATTTCGGGTAATAACTCACGAGTTTGACGAGTTAAAGATAAGACATCTTCCGCCGTGAAATTAATTCCTTGAGCATAGAAACTGTCAAAATTACCGATTTCCACCAAATCAGCGCCCTCCGCCACAGCCATAACTAATAACTGAGGTTCAACAGCAGAAACACACACAGGTAAACTAATAGCAGACTTAACCGCTTTAATTAACTCGGCATTAGCGCCAATATCAACAAAAGTAGCGCCCCCCATTTCAGCCGCACGACATACTGCCATCACATTCGCAAAATCAAAATTATTTAAGCCACTAATTACTTTTAATGCCCGACCTTGCGCCATGGCTTCTCTTACTCTCTCAATACTCATAACTAACTGTTAAATGTTGTTGTTTAAAGAACACATCATAACATTTAAAGAAAAGATAATAAACCATTATCGCCGTCAATTTCCACCAGCGCCCCCACCGGCAAACAAAAATTAACCCCATCATGACCAAAAGGTAAATCAGTAATAATAGGAATGTTTAAATCCCCCAAACGATCTTGTAACACTTGCTCCACCGTTAAGCTAGGAATACCGTCGGGCGCTTGACAACCGCTAAAGCGCCCCAGCGCAATGCCTTTCACTTGGGTGAGAATGCCCATTAAACGCCACTGAGTCAACATCCGATCAATTTTATAAGGCGCTTCCTGCACATCTTCTAACGCTAAAATTACCCCGTCAAAATTCGGACAAAACCATGAGCCGAGGATATGGGTAGCCACCGTTAAATTACCTACCAAAAGCCTTCCTTGCGCTTTCCCAGCGCCCGTCCCCGTGCCTTGGAGGGGGGGTAAACTTTCCCCTTTTAGGTAGCTAAAAAGACGATTTAAAGAGGCTTCCGATTCTTGGGCAATGGTAGTTAAAACCGGCCCATGGAGAGAAATAATATTTTCAGATGCCAAACTCCATAATAGACTGGTGACATCGGAAAATCCGAGCAACCATTTTGGGGTGTTCGTATTTTCCCAACGCCAATTTTCGAGGAGACGGGCGCTACCATAACCACCACGAATGCACAAAATACCCTGATAATCAGGATTATGCCAAGCCTCTTTCAGCGCCCTTCGCCTTACCTCATCATCTCCTGCTAAATAACCTTTTTGAGCCTGAAAACTACTATCCACATCCACTTGATAGCCTTGTTGTCTCCACACTGCCAAGCCCTGTTCAAATTTGGCTAACTCTTTATCTCTTAATGTGCCGGAGGGCGCTATGGCTTTTAATTTGGCACCGGGTTGTAAAGGAGGAGGTAAAAACATATTTTGGGGACAATGGACAATTGATAATGAACAATTAAAGACCGCTGAATGAATCAAAACCCTTCTTAAATAAAGGTTTTAAGTACGATGAAATCAAAAAAGTGCTAAATCTTTTTTGTCTAATATCAAGTTCGTTTGATCAGCCGAAGGCTGCCGCTGCGCGATCACTTATAAATAAATTAAACCAATCTTAGTTCAATTTATTGAACGTAATACCGTTGGTTCCGTGTAATTCATTACACGGTGGGTAAAGTGCGAAGAGAAAATCTATTTGGAACAGATTATCCGAACTTGATATAACCTAATCAAAAATTATTGATGTAAAATAGTAGTCTATGAAAACTAACCATTTGGCTACAGTCTTTAATTCATAAGCATTTCACCTGAAACCTGACTCCCGAAACCTGACACCTTTCCTCACCAAAATACTTTTTCAGCAACCCCTAATCGTAAAGTTTATCATCTCACGGTTTAATATCAAAAGCCCGAATCTTTATAAAATAAAGCTATATTCAATAATTATCAACTACTATGCAAGAAATTATTACCAATCCTGAACCCAGCCTAGTTTTTTCTTTGATGTTATTACATTGTCTCATCGGCTTATTAACCGCCGTTGTAGCTGATAGTAAAGGTTATTCTTTTGCCCTGTGGCTAGGAATTGGTTTAATTGGCGGTACAATCGGCTTAATTTTTAGTCTAACTCGTCCTCGCCTTCTCAGATAAAATGAAAAAAGCAGATTATGAATTATGAAATAATAACTGACGTTACGCACTGATTCAAATGTTAAGGGAGGTTTCAGGTAGCAGGTAGCAGGTTTCAGGTTTAAAACCCTTCCCTCCATAGACTCTTGTACAACAAAAAGATCAATAAACATAAGTTTCTTGTCAATTCTTTAACCTAATACCTGACACCCGACACCTGACACCAACAATTAATTCTATATTTTGCGTAACATCAGATAATAATTTCCTTTGCCCCTTTCCCTTTCAAATTATTATTCATTGTCAATTATCCATTATCAATTATCAATTATCCATTATCCGTAAGGTAGTATAATATGAAGTTGTAAGAGCTTTTACCATAAACGTCAAACAGCTATGCTAGAATCCCAACTAACGTCTTTAGACATTCAAAATATTACCAACGCCCAAATTAACTCCATAAGAACAGAAAATATCGTTAATAATACTGGAGTACCGATGGTTGTAGAATCATCAGGCACGGGTGAAAAAGTATTTGATGTTTATTCTCGTCTGCTCAGGGAGAGAATTATTTTTCTGGGTACTGCTATTGATGATAAATTAGCAGATTCAGTGGTGGCGCAACTATTATATTTAGAAGCCGATGACCCCAAAAAAGATATTTATATTTACATCAACTCTCCCGGTGGTTCTGTTTATTCTGGTTTAGCTATTTATGACACTATGCAACAAATTGAACCAGATGTTTCCACCATTTGCTACGGTATTGCCGCTAGTATGGGCGCTTTTTTATTGGCGGGGGGCGCTAAAGGTAAGCGGTTAGGTTTACCCAATTCTCGCATTATGATTCATCAACCCTTAGGGGGTGCGCAAGGTCAAGCCAGTGATATTGAAATTCAAGCCAAGGAAATTCTCTACATTAAACAAAGACTTAATGAAATTTTAACTCACCATACGGGGCAACCTTTTGAGCGTATTAGTGCTGATACGGAAAGGGATTTTTATATGTCTTCGGTGGAAGGAAAAGAATATGGAATTATTGATGATGTAATCGTCAGAGAAGGGGTTAATTTGCCTATCAATCGTAAAGATATTGATTTATCAGATGCTTTTAATTAGTTTCGGGGGGAGTGCGCCCTCCACCGTTTTTTGTTCATTTTCACTGTTAACGTCAAAGAAGTTTTATGTCTAAATACGACTCTCATCTAAAATGCTCATTTTGTGGTAAATCTCAAGAACAGGTGCGCAAATTAATTGCCGGACCTGGGGTTTATATCTGTGATGAGTGTGTGGAATTGTGTAACGAAATTTTGGAGGAGGAGTTATACTCCCATGACAAGAGTCATCCTTCCCCAAAACAAGCCACCAAACCTAATGCTGGTGGCAAACCAGCGCCCCTCATCCTCAGCAATTTACCTAAACCGAAGGAAATTAAAGCCTCTTTAGATGATTATGTCATTGGACAGGATGAGGCGAAAAAAGTCTTATCGGTGGCAGTTTACAATCACTATAAGCGTCTCAGTGTGAAAGAAAATCAGGGGAAGGGCGCTGATGACATCGAGTTACAAAAATCAAATATTTTGTTAATTGGGCCCACGGGATCGGGTAAAACTTTATTAGCCCAAACTTTAGCAAAAATTCTCGATGTGCCTTTTGCCATTGCCGATGCTACCACTTTAACTGAAGCTGGTTATGTGGGGGAAGACGTGGAAAATATTTTGCTGCGATTACTACAAGTAGCCGATTTGAACGTGGAACAAGCTCAACGGGGTATCATTTACATTGATGAAATCGATAAAATTGCCCGTAAAAGTGAAAACCCTTCTATCACTAGGGATGTTTCTGGGGAAGGGGTACAACAAGCGTTATTAAAAATGTTAGAAGGTACTGTAGCTAATGTACCGCCCCAAGGTGGCAGAAAACACCCCTATCAAGATTGTATTACCATTGACACCAGCAATATTTTATTTATTTGTGGTGGTGCATTTAGCGGTTTAGAAAAGATTATTGAGCAAAATAGCAATAAAAAGGTGCTAGGGTTTGAAATTCCCGACGAGAATAAAACCAAAGAGGAAAGAATTGCGGCGGCAGCGCGCCAGTTACAAACCGATGACTTGGTGCGTTTTGGTTTAATTCCTGAGTTTGCAGGGCGTTTACCAGTGGTGGCGGTGTTGGATTCTTTGACGGAAGAGGCTTTAACGGCGATTTTAACTCAGCCTCGTAATGCTTTGGTGAAACAGTATCAAACTTTGTTAGATATGGATAATGTGGTGTTAGAATTTGAACCGGAAGCTATTACTGCGATTTCTCAGGAGGCTTACCGCCGTAAAACTGGGGCAAGGGCGCTGAGGGGTATAGTGGAAGAAGTTATGTTAGATGTGATGTATGAAATTCCTTCTCGTCAGGATTTACGCAAATGTCGCATCACTAAGGAAATGGTGGAAAAACGTAGCACTGCTGAGTTATTACTACATCCATCTTCCTTACCTACTCCTGAATCAGCATAGATTATTAATGAATAATTGACAATGGATAATTGATAATTGACAATGGATAATTGATAATTAAATTTTTACCTATCACCCATCCCGTATTAATTCATAATTCATAATTCATAATTCATAATTTTTACTTCCCTTTCTCTCTTTCTGAAATAAATATGACTGGTACTAAACATCGTCTCTCTCCGGCTGAAGCGAAAGAGCGTCGCCTTTTGTTAAAAAAGGAAAAATCTGCTCGTTTTTGGAGTAGCTTTTGGCGTTTTACGGGAATTTTTGGGTTGTCGGTGGGGGTTTTTTGGTGGATTACTTTGCCGGAATGGGTGATTAAGGATGGGCAACAAATTAACATTCAGGGTAATGAGTTTTTATCCACTGAGGAAGTCCGCAAATTGATTCCCCTCAAATATCCTCAACCGATTTTGACTTTATCTGGGGATGATTTAGCTCAAAATTTAACAGCAAATAATCCCATTAAAGATGTGACGGTGGTGAGAAATATTTTTCCCCCTCGTTTAACCCTGCGAATTACGGAAACGAAACCCGTTGCCCTTGCTTTTGACATGGTAGAGAGAGAGAATGGGGGGAGGGCGCTGGATTTAGTCGGTTTTCTCAATGAAGAGGGGGTTTTTATGGATAAAAATTTATATCAAGATTTACAGAAAAAACCAGAAAAATTGCCTACTTTACGAGTAGTTGGCACTCCTTCGGTTTATCTTAGTTATTGGCAAAATATGTACAGTTTAATTCGGCAATCATCTATACCCATTACTGAAATAAATTGGCAAAATCCTACTAATCTTATTTTGACTACTGATTTAGGTAAAGTGCATCTGGGTGGTTATACGTCTAAATTTTCTCAACAGTTAACGGTATTAGCAACACTGAAACCTCTGACTCAACAGGTGAAAAGAGAAGATATTATTTATATTGATTTAGTTGATCCGCAAATGCCTTTTCTTAAACAAAAAGTCGAGGTAAAAAAACCAACGGAAGATAAAAAGCAAAATTAATTTCTTATCAACTAAAGTAATTGATTTTACCAAACTTTAGGCTTAAATTTTTCATCATTAATAATAACCATATTATCTCCATTTTGAGTAATCACAAATAAACCTTTTTGATAAGCATAATTAGCCACTTCATTACTGACAACCATAGCGCCCATCGCCCCATACGTTGTCATATTGCTGTATCGAGGCATGAATCTTTTAAACTTATCTAAACGCTGTAAATGTTGGTCTATATCTTTTTCTGTTAATTTACTTTTTACTTCCACCAAAACTACTTCAGTATCATTGACGACTAAGAGATCAATTTCTAAACCACCATCCCCTCTTTGTACAGATATATCAGAGTGTAATTCATGAACATCAATACCTCTTTGAGAGAATAATTTTACCGCCGAAGGGCGCAGTTGTGATTCCACAAACTCCCCTAAACGATTCCCTAATTGTCCAATTTGCTTATTTACCTGTTTAATTTGGCGATTGGTTTCCTGAGTCATTTCTTGAAAACGGCGATCGGTTTCTTGAAAACGGCGATCGGTTTCTTGAAAACGGCGATCAGTTTCTTGAAAACGTCGATCGGTTTCTTGAGAAGTTTCTTTAATAATTCTCTCTGTCTCTTTTTGGGCGATGGCTAATTCTGCTAATAATTGCCAAACATCATCTGCCGTAGTAGTCATAGTCTATTTTTACTCTCTTTTTGCTTAATTATCCCTGATCTGTCACTTTCCGATCAAGTTGCTTTAATAGATATAGTTTCAGCCATTTTTAAATTCTGATAATTGTTATTAGTTAAAAACTTCTGAAGTAGTTTAGTGATCAAGGTCTTGTAATTTCAGAATGGCAAATGTTTTCGGGTAGTGACAAAAGAGGGTTATAACTGAGCTAAGACTTTCTTGGATTACGCTATTTTTAGGTGAGATTACATATAGTAAAGCTCTATCATTGTCAATTATCCATTGTACATTATCAATTTGCCCTCAGCGCCCCTCAAACATCGCTTGGTTTTGCCCAAATAACAGTTTCTCTGGTATAAATTACCATACCGGGTTTAGCGCCCTTCGGCTTATAAACATACTTGGGTTTGGTATAAATAACAGGGATTTGCTCACTTTCTCGCCCTCGACTATAATAACCTGCTAAATTAGCAGTAAATTGTAAGTCTTTTTGGTCGGGAATATCTCCAGCATTTAATCTTAATAAAACATGAGAACCGGGTATTTCTTGGGCATGAAACCACAAATCATAATCGGTGGCAATACGAGATGTTAATAAGTCATTTTGTCGATTATTTTTACCTACTAAAATTTCATAGCCTGATGGAGAAACAAAATGTCTTGGTTGTGATTCTTCGTTAATATTATTTTGTCGATATTGAGCATCTTCAATATATTTTTGCTGGATTAATTCTCCTTTTATTTCTAATAATATATCTAAACTTTCTAACTGATCATTTTCTAATTGTAATATGTTATTTTCTATCTGCTTAAAATAGTTAATTTCTGTTTGGACTTCGGTTAATAATGGTAATACTATATTTTTGGCTCTACTTAGTTTTTGATATTTTTTATATAAATCTTGGGCATTTTGGATAATGTTTTTATGGGGAGCTAAATTGATTGTTAATGGTTTATTTGTCACAAAATCATTTAATATAATGGAGCTTGAGCCAATTTTATATTGATGAAGATTTGCCATTAATAAATCTGCTTGTTGCCGATGAATTTCGGCATTATCTGATTCTGTGAGCTTATTTTGATATTTTTCTGCTTTAATTAGTAGTTTAGTGAGAATATTTTTAATTTTTTGTAATAATTGTTGTTGTAATTGCTGAAATTTTTCTTGATTAAGTTGTATTTGATAATAGTTATTAATAAGAGTGTGTAAATTAATTTTTTCCTTAGCGTGGGGAGATTTTATGACAGTATAACCCCAAGGAGTGACATGGGGAAAAAAGTCTTTATTTTCGATAGTTGTTAACCAATTTTGCCATTGTGTATATAAATTTTCCCACTGAGAAATGGTTAATTCATGATTAGGAGTGAGAGGATCAATTTCTGCTTGTTGTAATAATTGTCGTGCTAAAGTGGGGCTAACTCCTCGATAACTTTTGATTAATTGTTTATCGATTCTGCCGGGTATAAGGTTAACTGTTTCTTGCCACTGCGCCCAAGATTCGCTTAATTTGGGAGTATTTCCTGTTAATGGTGGCGGTAGTTGATAGGTTTGGCTAGTTTCTACGGTGCGCAAGGTGGATTTTTGGGCGGTAACTTGTTTGGCAACGGTGATAATTTGCTTTTCAGCGTTGGTTAAAATCACATTGCTATATTTTCCCATTATTTCCACATAGAGATGGTATAACGGTGACTCTGAAGGGCGCTGGGCAAATTGAAAATCCATGACTCTCTCCCATGCGCTGACAATTTCCACCCCAATTAAAGCATAACCATTGATTAGGTGTCGTAGTTGTTCACTCAGGGTAAAGGTGTCTTTTTGGCGAGGGGGGGGATTTCCGATGCAAATTCGGGCGCCTTGGGGATGCCAAGCGATAGTTAACCATGATTTTTTACTGACACTGCGCAAACATAATGTAATGGTGGTACGATCTATCTGATATACCTGTTCTAATCGGCTTGGGAGATGGGCGCTGTTAAGGGAGTGACAAATTGCCACTAAGGTTGTGTAATCAACAGGTTGCATTATTTACAATATAGGGGCTTTGGTAGATTAAGTTATGATTTTTGGTTGGCATAAAAATGAATAATGGGCTATGGATAATTGATAATTAACTCTTCACCTACCTATTAATTCATAAATTTTACTTCCCCAGCGCCCTCCACTCTATACTATCTTT
The DNA here is from genome assembly GCA_015272165.1 of Cyanobacterium sp. T60_A2020_053. Lineage (NCBI taxonomy): Bacteria > Bacillati > Cyanobacteriota > Cyanophyceae > Chroococcales > Geminocystaceae > Cyanobacterium > Cyanobacterium sp. T60_A2020_053. Next base: position 53,368 of record JACYMF010000057.1, on the reverse strand, counting down.
TCACTGTTTGGGAAGCATGACACCACATTTCAAAAAAATTTTTATCCAAATCTTGTCTCTTCACCAGTAACATTTTAGAAATCATACTGATTTTGTTAAAAATCTAAAATAATCCAACTGCCAAAAAATAAGGCTCATTAGTGGCTTTATGCACCCCAAAATCAGAAAAGGAATAATCTCAACAACCCAGCGCCCGATGGGCTATTATTTCGGAAATGAACAAAATCAAAAATATTGAGACAAAGAAAAGTCATTAAAATTTGAGAATGAAAATCCCTCGGAGGGTGATCGGCAAAGGCGGCGCTGCTCGATCATCCTTATAATTTCTTCAGAGTCCAAAATAAATCAATTTTGATGCCGAATTTACAAAAACTTGATTACGGATAAAAAGCCAATTTAGGTAAACCTAAATCCTCATCCCATCCCATCATCAAATTTAAACACTGTATTGCTTGTCCAGCTTGTCCTTTAATTAAATTATCAATAGCAGACATCACAATTACCCGACCAGTGCGAGGATCAACTTCAATGCCAATATAAGCCGAATTCGTACCCCATGCCCATTTAGTTTGAGGATAAGTGCCGTTAGGTAATACCTTCACAAAAGGAGAAGAGCGATAAAAAGCACTATAAATGGTGAGTAAATCTTCAGTTACCAACCCCGGGTCTCTCAGTGTCGCGTAAACAGTCGCTAAAATCCCCCTCGACATAGGAATTAAATGAGGCGTAAATTGCACTCTAACATCATTTCGAGCTAAATCGGAGCAAATTTGCTCAATCTCGGGAGTATGACGGTGTTTAGCAACTCCATAAGCACCTAAAGAATTATCTACTTCTGCTAACAACAAATTAATTTTGCCTTGGCGCCCTCCGCCCGAAGTGCCAGACTTCGCATCAATAATAATAGTCTCTGGTAAAATCAAACCCTGTTTAAGCAACGGGGAGAGCGCTAATAAACTAGCCGTAGGATAACAACCCGGGCAACCAATTAAAGAACTAGCCTTAATTTGCTCTCGGTATAACTCAGGTAAACCATAAACTGCGCCCTTCACCGTATCCAAATCATCCCTAGGAGTTTGATACCAAGCAGTATAAGTTTCAAGATTCTGAAAACGATAATCAGCAGATAAATCTAGTACCTTGCAACCTTTAGACAACAAAGCAGGAGCGATATGACAAGCTAAACCATTGGGAAGCCCAAGAAATACAACCTCACAACGACTAGCAATAATTTCGATGTCAATGGGTTCAATTTTTTGCTTAATATCCAAACTCAAATGGGGGTATAAATCCCCATAGGATTTCCCAGCACTACTGTCACCTCCCAAATAAACCACCTCTACTTGTGGATGCTCTGATAATAACTTGACTAATTGCACTCCCCCGTAACCAGAAGCTCCAATGATGCCTACCGCTAATTTTTGTGATGCCGTCATAATCCCATGCTTTACATAATTTCAATGCTGAATTTTAGTACAAAAAACCCTTTCAAGATCAAGTAATTTTCTTCTCCTTTTCCTACTCAGGCTTGGGAGAATAATTCAGCAACCTTGATTCGTTCTGAGATAAGCTATTAACCTCTCAATTATCCATTTGTCCATGGTGGTTTTTTGCATTTTGATATGTTATAATAGTTGACTGTATTCTGCGGATGTGGCGGAATTGGTATACGCGCACGCTTGAGGGGCGTGTGGTCTTGACCTTGCGAGTTCGAGTCTCGCCATCCGCATTAGTTTTCACTCTATTTTTAAGCGGTGCTAATGGTGGTTATAGTAATGGCGATACAGTAAATATCAATGGTGACATTAATACTAATGATTTTTCCATCGATCAAGTTCAACACATTAACTTTGCATCAGGTAAGGCAATTACCACTAATGATATTGGAGATAGTGGTGATATAACTTGGATAGTAGGACAAACTATCAATTTGAATGGTAGTTCGACTTTAACTACCACCAATGGAGAGATTAACCTCACGGCACAAGGTACAGCAACAGGTAATTATCAAGGAATTGTTCTTAATGGCAGTACAATCACCTCAGATCAAGGTGCCATAGATATTAATGGTACAGGACAGTGTTTTTGTTTATTACTTAGGGTTTGCTGTAGTCTGGTAATTAATGTTATAATTACTTGCCAGATTGTTTATGAAATAAGATGCCCATACGTCAACAACCCCGAAGAACCGCCCGTATTTTAGCTTTACTTAGTTTAAGCCAAATTAGCCATAAACAAGAGAAAATAGAACAAGTTGATATTAATGAACTTTTGACGGGCGCTACTCGTAGCCTAATTATTGAGGTAGAAAATGCCTTAGAGACTGCCTCCGATGAGCTAAATCGCAGTCATGACCAAGTTTTTAAAATTGAAACTCGCACCAGTAATGTTGGCACGGCAAAGGAAATGCTCAAAGATGCCATCACTATCACCCAAAAAGCTATTAATCGTCTGGGTAATGTCATTGAAATACCCGAATTTGTGCAAGTCTCCCAACAGCATCAAGTGAGAGAGTATGCCATTGAGTTAATTTCTACGGTTAATCGTCGTCAAGAGGAAATTAATGAAATATTGGATCAAGTGATGACTGATTGGAAGTTAAATCGATTGTCTCTGATTGACAGTAATATTTTACGCCTAGCGGTGGCAGAAATGTCATTTTTACAAGTCGATGCCAAAGTGGCAATTAACGAAGCTATCGAAATCGCCAAGCAATATTCGGATGATGATGGTTTTCGTTTTATTAATGGGGTTTTAAGAAAAGTAAGTGATCGCATTACGACTTCTAAACTCTAACTTAATCTTCTACTAAATAAACTGACTCCACTTGTCCTTTATTTTGAGGAGTGGCAATAAAGCGCCCTTCATCGATCAAATAAGTCATGGTTTCGGCTCTAATTGTATTGCCGTTTTGTACTACATAAACGTTACCACTTAAAACTAATCTTCTTTCTTGGCTAAAATATTGCGCTTGGGCGGAGGTGGCTTGAATATTTCGGGCTGGATAATTTACGGTGACGTTACCCCTAGCGGTGATAATTCCTGTTTCTGAGTTAGCTTCTTGAATATCAGATTTCACCGTTAGCGCCTGACTACTATTTTGGGCTTGAATGGCGGGGGGGAGGGCGCTGGGCATAATAATAATACCTGTAAAGGTGATAATCGCCCACAGGGTTGATTGCCAAGGAAATTTAGGAAAAATTCTTTTACTCATAATTAGCTAATCTTAATAAGGTCGATTCTATTTTAGCAGGACGTTTTCACTGTCAAAATGTTCATTGCTGAAACTATTTAAAGTTATTATATAAACAGGGTTTCAACTACCAATTAATAAATGAATAGAAAAAATCTTCCCTTTCTCTCCTGCTTCTCCTTGCAAAACAAATACATTTTTATACTTACTTGGAAAATCCCTTCCCGTCTTAATGGGGAATTTTAGCAACGTATTCCTTAAAACGCTCCAAATCAGCTTGAATAGTTGATTCTACGATTTGACCTAAAAATAAATTATCCATGAGACGACCCAAAATACCGGGGATGGAATAAGATATGCTTAGACGAACCACACTACCCGAATGACGGTCATAAAAACGCACAGCGCCCCTATTCGGTAAACCATCAACAGATTCCCATTGAATAATCTGATGGGTTTGTAAATTCACAATGCGAGATAGCCAACTAAACTCAAAGCCTCCACTCGCTAACTTCCACCGTGATAAATTAGGATTTTCAGTTAAAACATGAACAGAATCAATCCACTTCATCCACCGTGGCATCTGCTCTAAATCAGACCATAATTGCCACACTAAATCAATGGGTGCATCCACTTCTACTTCTACACTATGTTCTAACCACTTACTCATCAGACCAATTTTTTGTTTCAAAATGTTACTTAATCATAGCAAATTCATGAGAATTGATTTAGGTTTCAGAAAAAGTCTTATATTTTGTAGTTTGGAGGGCGCTGATTATGTCAAAAACTACTTTTATAAAGGAATCAATTCTGGAAAATTAATAATAACTTGATCATCTGTGAGGATATCTCCCAATTTAGCAGGGGAAAAATGTAGAGAAACAGCTCGATATTTTCCCTTATAGTTAAGGCTAATTAAGGCTTTTAGAGCCTCTGTTAAAGCAGAAAAATCGGCTAAATCCGTTTCAATTTCTGGCACTTCTCCCTCAAAGGCAACGGTAATCATCACTACCAAATTATGGGTAATGGGCAAAGAAAGAGGTTGATTTTCCTTTCCTTGAAAAGAGGCTTCCGCAAGATAACGATTGGCAGAATCAGTAAATAATTCCGTCACAAAATCTCCAGCGCCCTCCTCCGCCCAAAATACATCTCCTTCGTTACTAGCACTTTGCCACCAATTTTGATACTGCAATAAACTTTCACAAACATTAACCAGCGCCCCTCCCGTCACCGCCATATCTCCATCGGCATCAATGATATTAAGGGCATTATTATTTAAAATTCCCAACAGAGGAGCAATTTCTTCCCCTTGTAAATGAAGAAAAATACGAGAAACCACAAATCTTGTTTTACCCCAAAATTGATTGAAACGATCACCGATAGCCATAATAAAATTAAAATTTGATTGTTAATATGAGGTAGAAAGTAATCATTACTATTTACAGTGCTTTTCTAATGAATAAACCACATTTTTTATGTCTCGCAAAGTCGCCAAGTCGCAAAGAAGAATGCTAAGTGTGGTTTAAAGAAATGAGAATTGCTGTAAGTTAGACTGATCTAAAACTAAGGAGAATTATAACATGAGTACCATTACCGATAATGATTTGAAAGAAGTTAAAGATATGATTCTACAATTAAATGAGCGCATGAATCAGCGTTTTGATAGAGTAGATCAGCGTTTTGATAAAGTCAATCAAGAAATAACTGAACTAAAAATAGGTCAAGCAGAGATTGCCACAAGGTTAAATGATTGGAAACCATCCATCGATAAAACAGCAGATTTATTTGAAAGAGTAGGAGAGTTAAAAAACTGGAAACAAATTGCCATCGTTTTATTAACTGGATTTGTGACCTCTTTATTTTGGAATTTTAAAGATAAAATGTAAATCTTTATGAAAAAAGTTTTAATATCATTAATTCGAGGTTATCGATACTTTATTTCGCCTCTTTTCCCCCCTAGTTGTCGTTTCCAGCCCACTTGTTCACAATACGCCCTTATGGCTATTGAGCGCCATGGTAGCATCAAAGGAAGTTACTTAGCCTTGCGACGGATTCTGCGCTGTCATCCTTTTCACCCCGGCGGTTATGATCCCGTACCACCTTGCCATCACGATCAGTCATAATCAGGTCATAGTGAAAAAATATGGGTTTTATAAAATAGTATTAGGTTTAAAAGTCAGTGTTTTAAAACCTAATATTAACCTTTGCCCTTTTGATTACCCTCAACTTTAACCTAAACCTTATTAAATTTCCCTTTTTGGCAATCTACCATGAAAGACCCTAAACATCATCAACATTGGTACAATTTAACCAGTAAATGGGCTTCTCCTAAAAAAATGAAAGCTGTCGGGCGCTGGTTAACTGCAACCGTTAATCGTTTTTTGCCCCATGCCTCACCTACCCGTGTTACCAAGTTACACCAAGATTTAACTGCTGATTCCAGTTGGGGTGTGGACTATCTTCTGACTACTATTGCTTCTTGTTTGATCGCTACTTTTGGGTTGTTGAGTAATAGCGCCGCCGTGATTATTGGGGCCATGATTGTTGCACCTTTAATGTTGCCTTTAAGGGGTTTGGCTTTTTCTGCTTGTGAAGCGGATTTTGGGTTATTTCGTAAGTCTCTTTTGTCGTTGGTGGGCGCTACAGTATTAGCTTTATTTATTTCTTGGTTCATTGCTATTATGGTGGCGTTACCTGATTTTGGCTCAGAAATTATCGCTCGAACTAGACCAACTTTAATGGATTTAGGCATTGCTATTACTGCCGGGTTAATTAGCGGTTTTGGCAAAGTAAGATCAGGTATTAGTGAAACCTTGGCTGGTACTGCCATTGCAGTAGCTTTAATGCCTCCCCTTTGTGTGGTGGGAATTTCTGTGGCGGGGGGCGCTTTTGGTAACGGCATGGGCGCTTTTTTATTATATGTCACCAATTTATTAGGCATTACCCTTGCTTGTATGATTGCCTTTATCTTATCAGGATATACAAAAGTCACAAAAGCCTTAGGATGGGCAACTTTCATGACGGCTTTTTTATTAATACCCCTCGGTACTAGATTTTTTCAATTAATCGAGCAAGAAAGAGTTGAAAAAGAGATTAACCGTAAATTAGCCAATGAAACCATCACGGTAGGGCAAGATGTGGACGAAGTAAAAGTTAATGTTCGTTGGCGCAGTAATCCACCTTTAGTTAATGTTACCTTACAAACTGATAAAGAGATTACACCCAATGAAGTTAGATTAGTCCGAGATTATCTTAACGCTACAATTAACCGAGAATTTGAGTTAGTCTTCTATACTGTACCGATTAGAAGAATTACTACGGAAGATGATGTATTGCTTGATCAGGATTCTCCAGAAAATTTATTGAATGATTTTCAAAACAGTGACGATTTCAGTCTCCCTAACTATGATTTTACCCCCTTCCAGCGCCCTCATAACTCCCCATAAATCTTTATTGAGACTACCTTATTTTTTTCCTTGACTACATAATTAGTAAATTAAATCAAGACAATCAATGAATTTTGGTCAATCCATCGGCTTTTTAGCGTTTTTAATTTCTTTGTCTATCCTATGGCAAATACGCCAACTATTACTACTGATTTTTATGGCGGTAATTTTTGCAGTAGCTTTTAATCGTCTAGTTAGGCTATTAATTGGTTTTAATTTTTCACGAAAATACGCCACTTTATTTGTATCATTATTATCATTAATTGTTTTAAATATTTTATTAATTTTAATTTTACCGCCCTTCATTGCACAATTTGAATTATTAATTAACAGTTTGCCAAAAGTTTGGCAACAAATCAGACCCACATTAGAAACAGTTTATAATCAATACCTACAAAGTACAGGAATATTTCCTAGTTTGAATGAAATTATTAAAAATTACAGTAACTTAAGTAGTGATGTTGTTAATAACTTTTTAGTAATTTTTTCTAACGTATTTGCTGTTAGTTTACAACTTGGTTTAGTGTTATTCTTAACGGTGGTATTTTTACTAAATCCGCCCTTATATCGAAATTATTTTACTAAATTATTTCCCTCTTTTTACCGCCGTCGAGTTAACGAAATTTTAGATAAAAGTGAAATTGCCATTGTTAGTTGGTTAACTGGAATTTTGATTAATTGCTTATTTATTGGCACTTTGAGCGGAGTAGGCTTACTCATTTTAGGGGTAAAATTAGTTTTAGTTCATGCCTTACTCGCCGGATTACTTAACTTTATTCCCAATATAGGACCCACTGCAAGTGTTATCTTCCCCATTACCAGCGCCCTCCTCTACAACCCTTGGCAAGTGGTAGGAATACTAATATGGTACTTTATCATTCAAACTATTGAAAGCTATTGGTTAACCCCAAAAGTAATGGCAGAGAAGGTTTCACTCTTACCAGCGGTAACACTTTTTGCCCAAATTTTCTTCGCTCAATCCTTCGGTATCATTGGTTTAATTTTAGCTTTACCTTTAACCGTTGTGCTGAAAACTTGGCTAGAAGAATTGCTATTTGTTGATATTTTAGATCGTTGGGAAGTGGGCGAGACTCAAAATTAGGAATTATGAGTTAGGAATTATGAGTTATGAATTATGAATTATGAAATAATAATTTCCTTTGCCCTTTTAACTTTGTCCTTTTGGAAGAATTGATCAATGGGGAGAAATGGAGGTAAGATAAAATAATATTACTAAAATTATCCATAAAACTTACCCCCAAACTCCCTTGTCTTCTCGATTACATATCTGTATTTTTGCGCCCGTCACCAGTATCACTCAGTCTATCACTGACATACTCGATGAAGGGCGCTATCAACTTCATTTCATCCAATCACCCACAGAATTAAATCAATTCGTTTCGGAAAATAAAGAAAAAATCGACTGTCTTATAATACTATATAATCACATCAGCAATACAATTATCGATAATTTTTATGAACAGGGGTTGATTTTGCCAATGGTTATCATAGAATCCCCCGATTACCCCATCGATACTGAAGAAAGTAATTTGATAATACCGTTAGAAAATAGCTACAAACAAATTGCCGATAAACAATCTTATCCCCTGTTGTATCACATCGGCGAAGTGAAAATAAAACCCACACAGCTTAATAATATTACTAATCATATTGATAAAGCTATCACTCAATTTTTATATTTAGCCCCCAGTTGTTCTATAAATGAAAATCCTGCCACCCAAAATCATCAATCTCAGGTGGAGGAAAAACAAAATTTTTTACTTCTACAACAAAGAAGATTAGCCTCAAAACTAAAAGAAAGACTAGGTTATTTAGGAATTTATTACAATCGTAAATCTGACTATTTTTATCGTAATCTTGAGGAAGAAGAAAAACAAGAACTAATTAAACAATTAAGTCTTGATTATCGAGAGATTATTCTCAATTATTTTCAATCTGAAAATGACGTTAATCAAGAAATAGATCAATTTGTTAATCAATGTTTTTTTGCTGACTTATCAGTATCACAAATACTAGAAATTCACATGGAATTAATGGATGAATTTGCTCAACAATTAAAACTGGAGGGGCGCAATGAAGAAATTTTGATTGATTATCGTTTAGTTTTAATTGATATTATTGCTCATGTTTGTGAAATGTATCGTCGCTCAATTCCCAGAGAAAATTTACCTTTTTAGGTATTGTTTCCTGTGGATTGAAATTGTATAATATAAACTTTTAAAAAGCTGTTAAAAATAGTTATATGAATCCTCTAAAAAAAACCTACGTCCTCAAGTTATATGTAGCAGGAAATACCCCTAATTCAGTTCGAGCTTTGAAAACATTAAAAACTATTCTCGAAGAAGAATTTAAGGGCGTATATGCCCTCAAAGTGATTGATGTATTGAAAAATCCGCAACTAGCGGAAGAAGATAAAATTTTAGCTACCCCTACTCTCTCAAAGGTTTTACCGCCTCCAGTGCGGAAAATTATTGGTGATTTATCAGATCGAGAAAAAGTTTTAATCGGCTTAGATTTACTTTATGAGGAAATTAAAGATCGAGAATAAATTGTCAAAAGGGCAAAGGCAAATTTAGAGATAGCTTCGACTACAATTAGATTTGTTTCTTTGTTAAAAGATGGAGTTTGAAACCCTTTATTATTCGACAATTATCAGTAATAATAAATTATTTTTTTAGATATTAAGTATTAATTATAGAATTAAATTAGTAATGAATAAAAATATGATTAGTCAGGAAAAAAAAGACGCTCTAAAAGAAAAAGGTGTCAAAAAAATACGCACCATGATTGAGGGTTTTGATGAAATTACCCATGGTGGTTTACCCATCGCCAGAACTACTCTAGTCAGTGGTACATCAGGAACGGGTAAAACTTTATTAGCAATTCAATTTCTGTATAATGGCATCAAACATTTTAGCTATCCGGGGCTATTTATTACTTTTGAAGAATCCCCCCATGATATTATTCAAAATGCTTATAGTTTTGGTTGGGATTTACAAAGTTTAATTGAGCAAGGTAAGTTGTTTATTTTGGATGCTTCTCCTGATCCTGAAGGTCAAGAGGTAGTTGGTAATTTTGATCTATCTGCTTTAATTGAGCGGATTCAATACGCTGTTAACAAATATAAAGCAAAGTTTGTTTCCATTGATTCAGTGACGGCGGTATTTCAGCAGTATGATGCAGCCTCCGTCGTGCGCCGAGAGATTTTTAGGTTAGTAGCGCGCCTCAAACATCTGGAAGTCACCTCCATTATGACCACAGAAAGGATTGAGGAATATGGTCCGGTGGCGAGATTTGGGGTAGAAGAATTTGTGTCGGATAACGTGGTAATTGTGCGCAACGTGTTGGAAGGGGAAAGGAGACGGCGCACGGTGGAGGTATTAAAATTGAGGGGTACAACACACATGAAAGGGGAATATCCTTTTACCATTACAGGGGATGGTATTAATATCTTTCCTCTGGGGGCGATGCAACTTACCCAGCGCTCCTCAAACTCCCGTAGTTCGTCTGGTATTAAGACTCTTGATGACATGTGCGGTGGTGGTTTTTTCAAAGATTCTATCATATTGGCAACGGGCGCTACGGGTACAGGAAAAACTTTATTAGTGAGTAAATTTTTAGAAGAAGGATGTCGTCAGGGAGAACGGGCGATCTTATTTGCCTATGAAGAGTCACGGGCGCAGTTATCCCGTAATGCTTCTTCTTGGGGCATTGATTTTGAGGAAATGGAGAGTAAAGGTTTATTAAAACTATTATGTTCTTATCCCGAATCAGCCGGGCTAGAAGATCATTTACAAATGATTAAGTCCGAGATTGCGGAGTTTAAACCCAGTCGTATTGCTATTGATTCCTTATCAGCTTTAGCGAGGGGAGTTACTAATAACGCTTTCCGTCAATTTGTCATCGGTGTGACGGGTTACGCTAAACAGGAAGAGATTACAGGATTTTTCACTAATACTACAGATCAATTTATGGGCGCTCATTCCATTACAGAATCTCATATTTCTACCATTACTGACACGATTTTAATGTTACAGTATGTGGAAATTAGAGGAGAGATGTCGAGAGCCATTAACGTCTTTAAAATGCGTGGGTCATGGCATGACAAAGGAATTAGGGAATATAGTATTAGTAAGGAAGGTCCTAATATTAAAGATTCTTTCCGTAATTATGAAAGAATTATCTCTGGTTCGCCCAGTCGCATTAGTGTGGATGAGAAAACCGAATTATCCCGTATTGTGAAGGGAGTTAAAGATAAAGCGCCGTAAACCTTCGTAGAACGGGCGTCTTGCCCGTGTTTAGCCAATACTCCAGAAGATTATCCTTTTTTTTGGCAAGAGAATCAAACAGACTAGAAGCCTGTTTCACATAAATATTTTAATCAACAAAATCAGATTGACTAAAAACCCCGTAAAACTTTACCGATAAATATTTTAATCACTGAAATAGATAATGATAAGTTCAAAAATTTATCCCCAAAGATGGAAAATTTATCCCCCTCAACCTCACTTAGTAGCTGAGTTAGTGAGAACTTTTGGTTTATCACCTATAATGGCACAAGTAATCATTAATCGAGGTTTTCATGATCTCGGCGACGTGCGCTGTTATATCTCCCCTGAGAGCGAGAATCTTCCCTCTCCTTTGCAAGAGTTTCCTGATTTAGAGCATAGTTTAAATTTACTGACTGATGCCATTAATCATCAAGAAAAAATAGCTATTTGTGGCGATTATGATGCTGACGGCATGACCAGTACAGCTTTATTAATCAGAGCTTTTAAGCATTTAGGAGCAATAGTTGATTATGCTATTCCCAGTCGTATGAAAGATGGCTATGGCTTAAATAATCGTATTGTGGAGGAGTTTAAGCAGGAAAATGTGCAGTTAATTTTAACGGTTGATAATGGAATTTCTGCCCATCAACCTATTGCCTTGGCAAAAGAATTAGGGATAAAAGTTATTATCACAGATCATCATGATTTACCCCTAAATTTACCGTTAGCGGATGCCATTTTAAATCCTAAATTACTACCGAAAAACTCTCCCTATGCTGGTTTAGCAGGGGTAGGAGTAGCTTATATTTTAGCGGTTACTTTAGCTCAAAAATTGGCTCAATTATCTGGTTTAACTAAACAGTTATTAGAATTATATACCCTTGGTACTATTGCTGATTTAGCGCCCCTCACCGGTGTTAATAGACGTTGGTTAAAAAGAGGATTAAAATTTTTAGCTAATTCTGATGTTTTAGGCATACAAAAATTAATTGAAATAGGAGGAGTAAATGACCAGAAAAAAACTCTCAATCCTGAAGATATAGGTTTTAAATTAGGTCCAAGAATTAACGCCATCGGGCGCATTGGTGATCCTCAAATTGTTATAGAATTATTAACCACCAATGATGATGAAATTGCTACGGCAAGGGCGCTGGAATGTAATCAAGTCAACGAAACTAGACAGAAATTATGTATAGAAATAACTGATGAAGCTATTAATTTAATTGAAAAAAATTACTCACACTACAAACAAGACCGAGTAATTTTAATAGTTCAAGAAGGATGGCATCATGGTATTATCGGTATTGTGGCATCTCGCTTAGTAGAAAAATATGCTGTACCTGTTTTTATTGGCACTTATGAAGGAGATGATAACGAAAAAATTAGAGGTTCAGCTCGTGGCATTGAAGAATATAATATTTTTGAGGCTTTACAATATTGTGATGATTTATTAGGTAAATATGGTGGACATAAAATGGCAGGAGGGTTTAGTTTTGAAACCAAAAATTTAAGCCTAATTAAACAAAGATTAATTGATTTTAGTCATCAACTTTTATTACCTGAGCATCTACAGACTTTAGTAAAAATTGATGCAGAAATTAACCTCTCTCAAGCAAATTTAATTTTACTAAGAGAATCAGAAAAATTACAGCCTTGGGGCATTGAAAACAATACGCCAATTTTTTGCAGTCGTGGCGTAAAAGTAATAGAACAAAAACTTACTAGAAACGGAGAACATTTACAGTTGATTTTAAAAGATAATTCAGGTACTTTACGTTGTATTGCATGGCGAAAAAGTGACTATTTTCCCTTACCGCCTACCATTGATATTGCCTATAAAATCACTCTTAATGAATGGCAAGGAGAAAAAAATATACAGTTAGATATTCAGGGCATGAAACCATCCTAGTTCAATTTATTGAAAGAAATACCGTTGGTTTCGGGCGTTGTATCATTGCGGGATGATATGCAATTTTCTGAATAAATCATCCCATAAAAATGCAACGCCTCGATTTTTGTTTAAGTACCGCTAAGAATTTCCTCTAATTGATGCTGTTGCCACAACCTCTGATACAAACCAACTTGATTAAATAACTCTTGATGAGTCCCCATCTGCACAATTTTACCCTTTTCCATCACAAAAATACGATCCGCATTTTGTACCGCCGACAGTTGATGAGTAATAAAAATAGTGGTTTTATCCTTTTCTTGCTTGAGATTTTCTAAAATTTGCGTAGCAGTTTTATTATCCACACTAGAAAGCGCATCATCTAATATCAGGATTTTAGCATCGGCGAAGAGCGCCCGTGCCAGTGAGCTACGTTGCCTTTGCCCACCCGATAGAGTAATTCCCCTTTCACCCACTAAAGTTTCATATTGTTGAGGAAAATTAACAATTTCTGGCTCAATTTGAGCTTGTCGTGCCGCCTGTTGCACCGCCACCAATTCCCCTTGGGGATCACTATAAGCGATATTATTTTTAATAGTAGTGGAAAATAAGAAACTATCTTGAGGCACAAAAGCGATAGCTTGACGTAAATCGTATAAATTAACTTTGGTAATATCCACCCCATCGAGAAATAATTGATTTGATTCAATTTCCAGTAAACGAGGAATCGCATTAGCGAGGGTGGATTTTCCAGAACCAATTAAACCAACAATAGCAACCGTTTCACCAGCTTTAACAGTAAAATTGAGATCATCTAAAGCTGGAATTTTACTATCAGGATAATAAAAAGTTAAATTTTGTGCTTTTATTTCTCCCTTGAGTTGTGATAATGGTATGGAAACTGGTTCAGGATCATTTTTAATTTTTGGTTCAACCTGAGTAATAGCATCTAAACGATCAATGCTAACCTCACCCCGTTGATAAGTGGTAATGGTAAAACCAAGTAAAGCAGTGGGAAAAACTAACCTTTCTACATAGATAAGTAAGGCAATGAAATCCCCTACACTAATTAAACCTTTTTCGATGTCAGTAGTTCCAAACCAAAGAAGAACTAAAAAACTAATACTAGCGATACCTTGAATGACTGGAAAAAGTACATTTCTTGTTTGTGCCAACCGTAAATTGGCTTTCAGTAAACGGCGATTAGTTTCTGCAAAAGCCCTTCTTTCGTTTTCCTCTTGGGCATAAATTTTAATCAAGGCAATGCCACTCATATCCTCTTGGATTAACTCACTAATATCCGAGAGTCTTTCTTGCACATCTAACTGTTGATCTGCTAATTTACGACTAAATAACTGCACCGTCATTAACATTAACGGATAAACTGCAATGGCTAATAGGCTAAGTTTAACATTAATGAACAACATTGCCGGTAAAGTCAAACCATAAGCAAAAACAGTGTTAATTAAACTGAGGATAGCAAAACCCACCAAACGGCGAATATTATCCACATCGCTAGTGGCACGGTTGATTAAATCTCCGGAAGTATTAACGCTGAAATAAGAAGGCTCAAGTTTAAGTAAATGTTCAAAGATAACTTGTTTTAAATCAAATTCTACTTGTCTGCCGATGCCAAAAATCATCATGCGGGAAAACATCCGAATACACCACATGATACAAGCAAGAATAAACAATAAAATTACATATTGCATTAATTGATTGAGGGTGAAACCTTGCTCTAAAGCATCAAAAATATCCCGAATTAACCAAGGCAGATAAACCCCTAAAATGTTGACTAATAAAAGGGCGGAAATGCCCCAATATAGTTTATCTTGATGAGGTTCGAGATACGAAAATAGTTTCTTTAGTCTGGGGCTTACCATGAAAAGATGTTAATAAATGTAACTTAGCTTTTTCCCATTGTAACGAATTTTCAGTTGTTTCCTTTGAGGGATTAATTTATAAGGTAAGAAGCATTTAACTTACCGTTTCTACTAACAAGGGGTTTAAACCTCTTGTTACCCCTTGCCTTATAACTCAAACGCTTACCTATTAACTCTTGCCTACCCTAACCAACAATTTATATACTCAAAGTAAGAAAGCCAGAATCTTTTACCTTTAGGATGAGTAAATTATGCTAGAAATAAATGGATTGTTATTGAAAAGGAAATGAAAGATAATTGCGCCCAAATTACCGTCGGTGAAACCCTGACACCTTTGCAAATAAAAGGTTTGGAATTGGTGTCATGGTGGCGAGGTAGAGATGTGGTTTTTGCCATTGATTTAACCGAAAGCGTCAGCCTTGATGATGAGGGAAGATTACGTTTAAAACAAATTATCGATGAGAGTCTTAATCGGGGTGATACGGTTTATATTGTGCCTTTTTCTTCACAGGTTAACCCTACGGGTGATAGTAACCCTTTAAATCCTTCCGAAGCTATTGAATTTCGTAATCCTGAAGAAGGTATCGAAGCGGTTTTAAATAAAATTCCTCTGCAAACGGATGTCAATGAAAGTAATACAGATATACAACAAGCTGAACATTTTATTTATCAAAATCTCGCCCAAATCAATCAAAATCGACTGTGTGAAAAGCAACCGATAAAACCGCAGTCGGTGGTATGGTTAACGGATGCGCCTTTGCAAACTTCGCCGGGTATGACTTCTGAGGTGTGGATAGAAACTCCTGCGAATAGTCCTTATCGTGATGCTACCACATCTGAAAGTGTTAACCGTCAAAGTTGGTTAGATAATCTTCCCCTCACTAGCAACAGTCGCACTATTGGTAATTATCAGTTAAGTGTGGTTGATATTGCCCCTACGGTGCAGGAATTTTGTACCCCAGCGCCCGGCGGTAGAGAAACTTGTCTGGTGAATTCTTATCTTTTTGGTCAATTATGGCTACCTTTTAGCTTAATTTTACTATGTTTGCTTGGGGTGGGGGGCGCTGGATTTTACGGCATTAAATATTATTTGGATTTAAAAAAAGTCTGGAAATTAGAAGTTAAAATAAATGATGATGATGATAGTCAAATAATTTACCTGAAACATAATGAAAGTCTATCGATTGGGGAAGATGTGGAGTGTAAAGGAGGCGAAATTAGAGGATATTTAAGAAGAAAAGGAAACCGATTAATTATTGAACCTCACTCCGATAGTTTACCGATAGAATATAAAGGTCAAGAAATAAGAGATAAAATATACCTAAAAAACGCCCAAGATCGCTCTATACGGTTAGATATGCCTGATGTAAGAGAAGAATTATATATTAAAATAACAAGACAAAGCTAGGTTAAATTGAGCTTGATTGTGAGTAAAGCATTTTATAAATTTTTATTTATAAAGAAATGAAATTACCAAATGGAGATAACGTCAAACCAACTCAAATATCAGAAAAACTGACCAACTATATATTAAAAGAAGATCATAAAGATGGTCAACATAAAGCTCGTCTATTCAAATCAATATTGGGAATTAACTTAGATAATCAATATATTTTAATCGATGCTTTGTTAAAAATAGCAAAAGAAGAAGATGTTTGTCATACGGAAAATAGTCCTCACGGTGAAAAATATGTTATCGATTTTTTATTAAAAACACCTTACGGCTTTTGTAAAGTTAGAAGTGCATGGATTATTCTAAATACAGAAGAATATCCTCGTTTAACAACAGTTTACCCTCTGTAAAAAATATTATGAATCATATTAAATTACATGACATGGTTGCCTTAAATGAAAATATTACAGCTAAACAATTTATGACAAATAAAACGATAATTATTCCTAGAGGACAAGTAGGCACAATTGTTGAAATTTATCCCGAAAATAAAGCCTTTGAAGTAGAATTTTCAGATGAAAATGGGCAAACTTACGCATTATTATCTCTGAATCCCGAAAAGTTCATTTTACTTTACTACGATACTTCTAATCTTGTCTTAGCTTAAAACATAACATAAAATTTTTATGAAAAAACCCTCAATTCTGAAATTCCGTCATATTATTGTAACTATCACCTATCATTGAAGTTAAAAATTGGTAATTTGCATAAATAGCTCATAAATTCCTGATAAATAATTAGTAGCCTAAAAAATTTTGATAATCATGCCAAGTAATACCCCAACAGAAACTAAAACCCTAAACATCAAACGCACCATTTGTATCGGCTTAGGTGGCACAGGTCGAGATATACTAATGCAAATTAGACGTTTAATAGTGGATCGCTATGGTAAGCTATCAGAACTGCCAGTCGTTAGTTTTATACATATTGACACCGACAAAGGTGCTTCTCAGATAACAGGGTTAAAAACTGGCGACACTTATCATGGCGAAAATGTTTTATTTAAGCCTTCTGAAATCGTCACCGCTACCATGAATAAGCAAGAAATAGACGATTTGAGTAAAGGTTTAGAAAGAAGAAGCGAATATGAAAGACAATCACCCTATGATCATATTGGCTCATGGTTTCCAAAACAAATTTTAAAAGATGTTAAATCTATTGAAAACGGTGCGGGAGCCATTCGTCCAGTAGGCAGACTAGCATTTTTTCATAATCACAGTAAAATACAGCAAGCCATCGACACTGCAGATAACGCAACTGTAGGACATGCTCAAAAACTACTCACTAAAAATATCATAGTTGATCCGGGTACAAATATTATTGTTGTCGGTTCATTATGCGGTGGTACAGGAAGCGGTACATTTATCGATATGGCTTATAGTTTGAGAGAAAAATATGGTTATGAAGTTGACAGCGTAATTACAGCTTATTTAATTATTGCCCCAGAGTTATATGGTAATACTCCCAGTGTTAAAGCAAATACTTACGCCGCTTTAAAAGAACTTAATTATTACACTTCTCAGGGAACACAATTTACGGCTAATTATGACCCTGTTAATTTATTTTCAGTGGATGAAAATAGACCACCTTTTGACTTTGTTTACTTGGTCGGAAATCGCACTAACAGTGGACATAAAATTGTCAAAAAAGAAAAATTATCTCAAGTAATTGCTCATAAAATTTTTGCTGATTTTGCTGAAGAAATATCTACAAATATTAAAGGACATCGAGATAACGTTAAAAAGTATTTTAGTGTTTATGACGAACATCCACGCCCTAATGCACAAAGATATTTAACCTTTGGTTTAGCTAAAATTTATTTTCCCCGTGATTTAACAATTACAATTTGCTTAAATAAAGTCAAAATTAAATTAATTAATTTTTGGTTATACGGCGAAGGGCAAAGCCCAGATTCTTTAGAACTTTTAGATAAATTTCTCTTAAATTGGCAGTCCAAAGATGAAAATACTAGAAATATTTTTAAAAATAAATTAGAGTCTATTACTGTAGAAAATGATAAATCATTTAATCAAGTTTTAAACAACTGGAAAAATAAACAACAGAAAGAAATTGATAACTGCAAAAACTCAGAAGACAGAAAAATGTTTATGGAGAAAATGCGCAGTGAATTAAAAAATCAATTTAAAAAAGTTCAACAAGGAGAAACCGAAAATATTAGAGGTACATGGTTAACTCAACTACAAAAAAACAGTCAAAAACTAGAGAAAAGTTTTAGCCAAGATATTCTTAATTATTTAGCAGAATTATTACAACCATCTAATCCTCATTTTGCCTTAGATAATAGTCGAGGTTGGTTAGAGGCATTATTAACAAAATTAAATGAATATGTTAGAGAATTGGAAGAAGAAAAACAAGAAGGAGCTATTTTTGTTAACTTAGAAAATATTGAGAAAAAATGGCAAGATATTTCTCAAAGTATTAAAGATATAGAGGGAGATAAAAAAAGATTTTTAGGTATGGGGGGTAAGTCTAACAAGACTAAAAGTAAAGAATTTCAACAAGAAGTAAATCAAGGCATTCAAGAAATTACTAAACTGATTAAACGTAATTTTGATTTAACTTTAACCGATGAAAGTTTGAAAATCGCCATTAATTTACGACAATTAGTACAACAATTAAAAACTCAAGCCAGTAATTTTCATAATTTATTACAAGACTTAGAAAGTTATTACCTCCGCAAAGGAGAAGATTTGAGTCAAATTGATGACGATGAAATTAACGGAGAGGCAATATTTGAAGCTGATGATAATGATCAATATTATCAAGTTTTATTGCCAGAAAGAGAGAGAAGAAACTTATTAGTAGAAGTAAGCCATAGAATTAATGAAAGTGTGACAATTCCTCCATCCTTATTGCATTTTTTCACAGGAGAAAGAATTATTGAGCAACAGGAATTAAGCCAAACTGTTGATACTAATATTGAAGAAAGATTTGGGGATAAAAGTTTTGATTTAACTGATTCTGTCGTTAACCGTTTTGTGCAAAAATACCCTTTTTCTGATGGACAAACTCGCTTAAAACAAATTATTGATGAAGGAGACGTTTTATTACCTTTAAACAGCAATGCCCCTTATTTTGTCAATGACGCTGATAAAACAAAACAAATTATCGGTTTCAAACAAACAGATGATAGGGAAAATAAAGAATTCCGAAAATTAATCATTGACGATATAGGCATTAATTCAGATGTTATTATTCCTCTACAAACTAAAAATGAAATTGTCTTCATTAAAGAGTTTGGAGGTTTTCCTTTGAGAATTGTTAACGGTTTAAGAGAATTGAGAGAACAATATAACCGACAAAAACGCTTGTATGACGGTTACAACTTACATAATGATTCTCAAACTTTTTTCCTCGATATTATTCCCCCAGAAGGTAGAGAGATGGAGTTATTACAGGATGATTTTTATACTTGTTTAGCATTTGGGAAAATTATCAAAAAACCTGATCATAATAACTATTACTTAGAGTTAAAAGATGACTTAAGAGATAAAGTTTATGAGGTTGATATTAGTGGTATTTGGGAAGAAGCTTTAGAAACCATTAGCCAAAATGAAACTATCAGAAATTATTTAGCTGATACTGTCAAAACTATGGAAGAAGAAGTCAAAGAAAATCCCGGTATATTCCAGCAAAGCTACTACCCAAGTTTAATTAGTTTTATTGATGATTTAGACAGATTAACGGAATATGACATCAATTATAGTCAGAAAAAATATGTTTTAGGAGAAAGAGCAGACCGCACTTCTTTAGGAAAAGACGGTATATTAAGGAGAATATATGATCGCTTTATTCAGATTATTGATAATGTTCAACCGTCGGAAAATTCACCTAAAAAACATTCATTGTCAGCGAAAAAAAGTAATGAGCAAAAAAAACTATTAATTTCTAGTAAATCAGCAACAAATAGTAACAATCATAACAATGATGCCCAATATACTGAGGTTGTAGAGGTTGACTTTTGGGATAATAATCCTAATCAAATTACAGAAGAAGATCAAGAATTTTTGAAGAGATGGCAAGGTGTCACTATGAAAGATTTAATTGATTTGCGTAAATCTGGTGATTTAGATGATGAAGAATTTCAAAGAGCGAAAAGAATTATTGGCGGTTTATAAACGGAATCAAGCTAAAATTTAACTCAGTAAAATTACTTAATTAATAAACACATAATATGTTAGAAATATTGCAAATTTTCCCCTTATATTTAAGGATAATTACAGTTTTATTTGTCATTATTCCTACCTTAGCAATTTGGGGATTGCGCGTTTCGTTGTATCGTCATCTTTTAGATTTGAGAAAAAAAACTTATCGATTAGTTAATGGTGATAGTCAAGGTAAACAACCTCTATTTTTAGAGAGATTACAAAATAGATTTAGAAAAGCAAGTAAAGAAATAGAGAATGTTAATAGTTTGGCATTAATTGATGGTGTTTATTATCAAGAAACATTCCGTTTTTTTTGGGGTGAGGTGCGCTGTGAAAAAGGAGAATATATTACTAAAATTATGCCTAATTTACTCCTTGCTTTTGGTTTATTAGGAACTTTTTTGGGTATCACTCTTAACCTAAATAGTATTAGTCAAATTATCAATCAAGGAGGGGCTGAAATTACAGATTTAACCAATCAGTTGCAAACACCTTTACAAAGTATGGCATTAGCTTTTCTCACTAGCTTAATTGCTTTAGTTTGTAGTTCTTTTTTAACAGTTATAAATATTAAAAATAATGTTAATTTTGAAAAAAATAGTTTACTTAATAATTTAGAAGATTATCTGGACAATATTTATAAACCTCAAGTAGAAGGTGATACGAGACTTGATAAAGCTGTTAATAGAATGGTGGAACAACAACATGAGTTTTTGCTAAGATTTCATGATAATGTCGGGCAAGTTTTAGAAAAAACTTTTAAACAAGCTAGTGATAGAATGGCTGATCAAAATGAAAAGTCACAAAAATTAGCAATTCAAGTATATCAACAACTATTTGATTCTTGTAGCGCCCTCCACAGTGGTGCAAGGATTTTTGAAAATGCTGTATTAAAAATAGAAGAAAGGGTAAATAATTTAGCAAAAATTAATGATCAATTTGAAGTTAACATAAAAAGTTTAGACTTAAGCTCAAAAAGAATGTTAAATTCTTCTGAAAAAATTGAAAATAGTAAATTTAGTGAGAATATAGAAAAGATTATTATTAACTTAACTCAAGTACAAGAAAAATTTGCAGAGGCTACTAATTTGTTAGCTAATTCTAACGCAAAAATAGTTGAAAATAATCAACAAACCACTCATTTAGCTAAAGGAGTTTATGAGCATTTTCGGGATTCTAGTAGTAGTTTACAAGAGAGTGCGATAATATTCGCTGATTCTGCTATTACCATTAAAGAAAGTAAATTTAATGAACATTTATTTGATACTACAAATAATTTAGATTCTATTGTAGAGAAAACTAATGAAGTAGTTAAAACTCTTAATGAAATTGTTAAACCGATTACCGTAAATGTAAAAACCCTTGAATTGTCTGCTGATAATATGGTCAAACTCTCTCACAATGTAGATGATATTAATAATCGATATTTAGAAATGACAAATTTAAGTAGAGATATTCTTTTAAGAATAGGGGAAATTTCTGTTAATAGCAAAAACAGTTATAATTTATTTGCTGATAATATGTACAATATCAGTTCAAATTTAGAGCAAAAGTTACAAGCATTAAACGAGACAGAAAAACGATTTATTTATCTTGCCAAAGAGATATTAGACAAATCTTATTTAAAAAATGATGATATTAAGTCAATATCATAATTAGAATATTATTTACAGTTAAAAAATGTTAATTTTTTAGAAAAACAAGGTCATTAATTTATTATAAAAAAGCCATGAGACGCAGAGTAAAAAATTTAGCTGAGAGCCAAGATTTAGATATTTTTCCTTCTTTTACTGATTTAATGTCTAATGCTTTTATGATTATTAGTTTTTTATTATTATTAGCATTATTTCAATCTTTAGAATTAAATAAAAGACTACAGTCAGCAACTCCCATCGTCATAGATGAAGAATCTGGGAATTTTCAGTTTCCTTCAGGAAGCGCTGAATTAACCCCCGATTTAAAAAGCTATATAACTGAAATTGTCACCCCACAAATTAATCAAATTATTAAGACACAAGACATTGATTTTATTCAAGTAATCGGGCATACTGATGGGCAGGTGGTGGGCGCTGGGGTATCAGGAAATTTAGACCAAAATTTAGAAAAGGTTGCTCAAAATCAACTTAGTGTTAAACAGTTAAAACCCGGCTCGAATGGCGATTTAGCCCTAATGAGAGCCTTAGCAGTAGTGCAAGAATTACAGCAACAAGGAGAGTTTAAAAACGTCCAATTTAGGGCATATTCTGGAGCGCAATTATATTTACCATCGGGAGGATTTGCGCCCGTCAATCGCACTCAAGACGACACGAGAAGGCGCATTGAAATTCGTTTTATTCCTCCGGGTAGAAGTAATTAGGGTATCATGGCTATAGTGATCCTAAATCATTTGTAAAAATTATGAATAAATCGGTAAACGTTATAGAAAATTTAACTATTAATCAGTTAGAATCAATAATTGAAAAAATCGTTCAAAAGACGTTAAAACAGCAAAATTATAACTACAATGATCAAAATTTATTAGATACTTTTGGTAAGTGGGATGACACGAAAACGGATGAGGAAATAATAGGGGAAATTTATAGCAACAGAAATGATAATTTAGATTAAAATAACACAGATTAAATGAAGTATTTATTGGATACAGATACTTGTATTTATTGGCTAAAAGGTAGAATCCCAATTAAAAATAGATTATGTACAGTGGGTTTTAATCAAGTATGTATTTGTCAAATTACAGTATCAGAATTATATTTTGGTGCTTATAATTCTAATCAGATAGACAATAATTTAAAAACTCTCGATGACTTTTTAAAAAGTATATCTGTATTGTCATTTACCAACGATAGTCTCAAAAAATTTGGTGAATTAAAAGCCTTTTTGAGAAAAACGGGCAATACAATAGATAATTTCGATTTACTTATTGCTAGTGTGGCATTAACTAACAATTTAATTTTAGTAACAAATAATACTCGCCATTATCAACGGATTCTTAACATAAGATTAGATAATTGGGTTTAATGGCTATATAAGTTCTCGTATAAAATTAATTGTATATTTGTAACTTGATTTAGTTTTTCACATTTAAGTAGAGAGGTTGTATGCAAAGTCTCTACATTGACAATGAAATACTCAAATAGAGTTAAATTGATCGGAAAAATTGAGAAAAAAGTTAAGATATAATGTTGACTGTTCCTACTGAGGTGAGACAATGGAGGAAACCAGCGCCCTCCACCCCATGGCAAAAATTAACGGTACTAAAACAACAACTTAACATTTATATTAACTATGGTCAAAACCGAAAAAAAACGGACTTTCTTATTAGAATTTGAAAAACCCTTAGTAGAATTACAGTCAAGGATAGATCAGATTAAGCAACTAGCCGAAGAAACCAATGTTGACGTATCAGGGCAGGTCAACGAATTAGAAGGAAAAGCAGAACAATTACGGCTCGAAATTTTCAGTAGTTTAACCCCCTCGCAAAAACTACAAATAGCGCGCCATCCCCGGCGCCCTTCCACCCTCGACTATATTCAAGCCATGACCGATGATTGGTTTGAATTACACGGCGATCGCCGTGGTTATGACGATCCAGCCCTAATCGGTGGTATTGCCCGTCTAAACGGGCGCACAGTGTTGATTTTAGGGCATCAAAAAGGGCGAGACACGAAAGACAATGTAGCTCGTAATTTTGGCATGGCATCTCCGGGCGGTTATCGCAAAGCCATGCGTTTAATGGATCATGCTAACCGTTTTGCATTGCCCATCATCACCTTTATTGACACACCCGGCGCTTATGCAGGGGTAGAAGCGGAAGAATTAGGACAGGGAGAAGCCATCGCTTACAATTTGCGCGAAATGTTCAGCCTCGATGTACCCATTATAACCACCGTCATTGGTGAAGGTGGCTCGGGAGGAGCGCTGGGTATTGGTGTAGCAGAAAAATTGATGATGTTTGAACACTCGGTTTATACCGTTGCCAGTCCTGAAGCCTGTGCCGCCATTCTCTGGAAGGATGCGAAAAAATCGGATCAGGCAGCTATAGCGTTGAAAATTACGGCTAAAGATTTACAAAAATTAGGAATTATTGACCAAATTTTACCTGAACCTCCTAATTGTGCGCACTCCGACCCCCTCGGCGCGGCTGAAACCCTCAAAAACGCTATTTGGGAAAATTTAGAGTATTTATCGGCATTAACCCCAGAAGAGCGAAAAGACTTGCGTTATCAAAAATTCCGTCACATGGGCGTGTTTTTGGATCATTAATGAATTATGAATTATGAATTATGAATTATGAAATAATAATTTTCTTTGCTCTTTTAAAACCTTTGCTGTTTTAAAACCTTCGCTCTTTTAAAACCTTTGCCCTTTTTACTTTGCCCTTTCCATCAATTATCCATTGTTTATTATGTCCTTACAAATTTACGGCATTCCTAACTGTAGCACTTGCAAAAAAGCCTTACAATGGTTAGACAGCAAGGGCGCTGAGTATGAATTTATCAATACTAAAGAAAATCCTCCCACAGAAACCATGATTGCTGAATGGGTGAAAACTCTGGGTATTAAATCCATGCGCAATACTTCTGGTTTAGCTTATCGTGCTTTAGGGGAAGAAAGAAACACTTGGACTGAAAATGAATGGGTGAGGGCGCTGGGACATAACGCCATGTTACTCAAAAGACCTTTGTTTGTGCGGGATGGAGTAGCCGTTTTAGTCGGTTTTCGAGCTAATGAACAAGTCAAGGAAGAAAAATTGCTATAATAATAAGATTGTCAACAAAATTAAATTTTTTCATGTCCGAGAAATTACCGATCAAAATTATCAGCGATAATCGTCAAGCTCGATTTCTCTATGAAATATTAGAGACATATGAAGCTGGACTTCGGTTGACTGGTACTGAGGTAAAATCCGTGCGCTTAGGTAAAGTTAACTTGAGGGATGGTTATTGCTTAATTCGTGGCGGTGAAGCATGGTTGGTTAATGTTCATATTTCACCCCACAATATGGCTGGTCAATATTTTAACCACGAACCGAAACAAGACCGCAAGTTATTATTACATAAGAAAGAAATTAATAAGTTGGTGGGTTTATTGGAGCAACAAGGCTTAACTTTAGTACCCTTGAAAATGTATCTTAAAGGTGATTGGATTAAAGTATTATTGGGAGTTGGTAAAGGGAAAAAACTCCATGATAAGCGTGAAACCGTTAAACGCCGTGAAGATCAACGAGAAATGGCACGGGCGCTGAAACGTTTTTAAATTATCTCGCAATTAAGATGTATAATAGAGAGTGATTCTATGTTTAACCATAACCATCATCGTCATAATGGAAAATCTTTTTGACATCCAAAGTATTGATTTGAACACTCTAATTACCGCTGGATTATATCTTACCCTCAGTGGGTTATATCTTCTCGTCATACCGGGAGGAGTATACTTCTATCTTAATCAACGTTGGTATGTAGCCAGTTCCTTCGAGCGCGGATTTATGTATTTTCTCGTTTTCTTTTCCTTCCCCGGAATGTTGCTATTAAGCCCTTTTCTTAATTTTCGCCCCCGTCGTCGTCAATTAAACTAAAATTATGCGCAGAATCGATGCTATTCTAATCGCCCTCGGCTTTTTTGCTGTCGGGGGAATCATGTATATTTCTTTTCAAGTTTTAGGTGTAGATACCGCCCACGCTGGTATCTGGAGTCAAGTTATTTTGGTATTAGGTTTATTAGGTTGGGTTTCTACCTATGTTTTTCGAGTCTTCACCAATGATATGACTTATCATAAACAAGTCAGAGATTATGAAGACGCTTTTTTTCAGAAACAACTGGAAAAATTATCCCCTGAAGAAGTTGAAAAATTGATGGCAGAGCAACAAAATAATGGATAATTGACAATGAACAATGGATAATTAGTTATAAAAAATTATATCTTCGCAATTTACCCACCGTGTAATGAATTACACGGAATCAACAGCCCAATCGTTCAATAAATTGAACTAAGATGTTGATATTACTAATTTGTAAGTGTTCAAACCAACTTGATATTAAACAAAGGTTTAAAATTTATTCTACATTACAAAAAGTGTCATAAATTGACTTTTTTATATAAAAATACTGTATTTTTCATCCCAATCAAAAATTATTAATTCTACGTTCTAAATTCTACATTCTACATTCTACATTCTACATTCCCCTCACGACACCACTTTTTCGGCCAACCCTAATTGATATGAATACTATTGTTAACTCTCAACCTCTCAGCACTAAAATTATTAACGCCTTGCTAAGTTTTAAACCTTTAGCTAGTTTTGCTAAACATAATGCCCGAAAAATGATGATGACAAGGGCAAGTAAAATTGGTTTAGATTGGCAAGGTAAGGTTAACACCTTACAAAGTAGCTGTGATTGGGAAGAGAAGTTAACAGAAGTCGAAAATCCTTCTCTTGATTATCCTGCTTATTACCTTAATTCTTTTCATGCTTATGAGAAAGGTAATTTAGCATGGCAACCAGCTTGGGAGTTGGAAACTGCAGCCTATACGGTTCATTCTACCATTTATTCTCCCACTCCAGAAGTGTCGGGCGATCCCACTTTGCGCCAAAAATATCACGAAGTTTTACAAAGCAAAATTGCTGTATCTCCCCCAAAAATTCTTGATGTGGGATGTGGTGTTGGTTTAAGCACTTTTGCTTTAGCTGATACTTTCAAGAATGCTGACATTACGGGATTAGATTTATCTCCTTATTTTCTAGCGGTGGCAAAATATCAAGGGGAAAAACAGCAACGGCGCATTAATTGGTTACATCAAGCGGGGGAAACTACTCATCTTGATGGTGAATCTTTGGATTTGGTTTCTTGTTTTTTGGTGTTTCATGAGTTACCTCAAGAAGCATCAAGAAAAATTATTGAGGAAGCCTATCGGTTGGTAAAACCCGGAGGGTATTTTGCTTTGATGGACATGAATCCTCAATCGGAAGTTTATCAAAAAATGCCCCGTTATGTGTTAACCTTGCTGAAAAGCACTGAGCCTTTTTTGGATCAGTATTTCTCGTTGGATGTGGCGCAAACTATGACAAAAGTTGGATTTCAGCACCCTGAAATTATACCTATCAGCGCCCGTCACCGTGTCATTATCACTCAAAAATAATGTCAAAAAAAATATCTGCCCTAGGTTTAGACATCGGCTTGAGAAGAGTTGGTATCGCTGGATGTGACGGCTTAGGCATTATTGCCACAGAAATTACTACCTTAGTCAGATCATCTTTTGAGCAAGATGTCAAGGCTTTGCAACAAATTGTAACAGAGAGAGAAGTAACGGTATTGGTGGTGGGGTTGCCCTACAATCAAGAAGGAGAAATTGGTCATCAAGCCAAGCAAGTAGTCAAGTATGCTGAGAGGGTAGGGAGGGCGCTGGATTTA
This sequence comes from Cyanobacterium sp. T60_A2020_053, assembly GCA_015272165.1. Lineage (NCBI taxonomy): Bacteria > Bacillati > Cyanobacteriota > Cyanophyceae > Chroococcales > Geminocystaceae > Cyanobacterium > Cyanobacterium sp. T60_A2020_053. The sequence continues at coordinate 25,634 of JACYMF010000057.1, read as the reverse complement.
CCCCTGGAATTTATCGATGAGAGATTCACCTCTGTAGAAGCGCAAGAGCAACTTAAAGAACAAAAAAAACGATATTCTCCCCGTAAAGATAAGGGTTTAATTGATCAGCGTGCGGCGGCGATTATTCTTCAACTATGGTTAGATAGTCGATAAATAATTCAAAATGGATAATGGATAATTAACTCTTTTTATCATAGTTAAAGTAAGAGAGCCGAAATTTTTATTAATTGAATAATTATAATAAAGATTAGTATGCTGAGAGTCTAAAGCCATGACAGAAACCCAAATTAAAGACCTAATTAAACAAGAGTTACCCACATTAATTAGTAATGATCCCCTAATTCGAGATTTTATTCTGCGCACAGTATCAGAATATTACACTCCTAAAGCAGAAATTGATAACAAATTTGATCGTATCTTAGCAGAATTACAGAGCGACAGAGAAGAACAAGCTCGAAAATGGGATGAACAAAATCGAAAATGGGACGAAGCCAACCGCAAATGGGATGAAAGTAGTCAAAGATTTGATAAAATGCAAAGCCAAATTGATCAAAGTTTAACTGAAATTAAAGAACTTTCTAAAAAATATGATAGTACCATCGGTGCTTTAGGTTCAAGATGGGGTTTATACTCAGAAGCTAGTTTCCGTAATGCTTTAAAAGGTATTTTAGAGGATTCTTTTGGGGTGCAGGTTGTCAATGTGACAGAATTTGATGATCAAGGGGAGGTTTTTGGCAGACCAGATCAAGTGGAAATTGATATTATTGTCAAAAATGGTTTACTTATTCTCTGTGAAATCAAATCTTCTATTGATAAGGCTGGAATGTATATTTTTGGAAGAAAGGCAGATTTTTATGCGAAACGTCACAACCGTGAAATTAATCGTAAGATGGTAATTTGTCCGATGGTGGATAAGCGCGCTTTGCCTGTGGCAAAAGCTTTGGGCATCGAAATCTATAGTTATGCTGATAGTGTGGAGTTAGCAGAATAAATCAATGATAGTGAAGGGTGGAGGGCGCTGGATTTATTTTCTCTCATCTTCTTTCATAACTTCTGATTGAAGTTGTTTAATAACTGACGTTACGCACAATCAACATTGAAATACTAATTTTTCGTTCCCATTTAACCTCTGAAACTATTTATTAATATATCGTTTGATGCGTAATATCAGTTAATAAAAATCAGATAGTTTTATATTAAGAGAAATTGACGTATATCCTTCAATGATTTTGGGTGTGAAAAGTCTAGCTTTGCCAGAGAAATAGCGCCCCTAACCGATTAATTGAAAAATAAAACTAACTTTATCTTCCTTCCCTAAGGCAATGCGATCACCATTTTTTAAAAGATGACGATTACCCATAGGTAAGGGAATATGATTAATATAAGTGCCGTTAGCACTACCGGTATCTTCAATAAAAAAAGCGCCCTCCTCCTGTCGAATATCCGCATGAATACGAGAAACAACCTGAGAGTTAGGAAACCCTGACACATCAATATCAGGGGGAATATTTTCGTTGGGTTTACCGATGTGAATTACGGGTAAATCAGAGGATAATTCGATGGTTAAATTAGTTTGTATGTGAAGTAAACTCCCCCGAGAAGACTGTAATTGAGTTTGACCATCTAATACTTCTGTAGCGCCCTTCATCCCACCAACCGCACTTAAATTAAAACCACATTCACCACAAAAAGTAGCATTAACTTGAACTTTGGCACCACAATTAGGGCATTTACTTAAAGAAGTGGAGTTACTCACGGGAAGATTTGTAAAACAAAGTTCACAAACTGTCGCGCCATCGGGATTTTCGTGTTGGCAATTAGGACAAGTAATCATTCTGGGAATTTTAGTGATTTTAAACTAATTTTAATTATTTTTGTTATTGTTGTTTAATTTTCTCACACAGATTCATTTTTGCAAAATCTTTGCATCTTTTCCTTCTGTCAATCAGCAATTTATCATACTGAAAGTAAAAGAGATTTACTAAATCTTAGATTTTCTATATAAACGGATATAAAATGACATAAAAGGACAAATAAATAAAAAGTTTGTGAAAGTATTCGATTTCGGTTTCAGAAAAGTAATATTTGATGTACGATAAAGGGAGATTTTGGTTGCCCCTTTTGGGGAAGTACCTTACAAAAATAGGATAGTAATACTATTAACGCTTCCGTGGGTGAAGCAGTCTGTTAAATCAGATAACATAAGTGTCTTAAAAATATTTTTTAAGGCTTTGAGGGATACCTCCTTTTGAGTATTTTACTCAAATGCTATTGCAGTTTATTACGGTATATGCCGTTTTATTCTGCATAAACGTATCAGCCAAAACTAAGTAGGTAAGCAAAATTAATTGTGACTTTCATTTTTCTCAAAGCTATAACAACGAGGAAGGCAAGGGGATGTGCGCCCCTTGTTACCCCCTTGCCTATATACAATTAATTTTGCACGATAACTTATTGGGGAAATTCGTCAGGAATTACCTCTAAAACCATCATTTCTCCTTGACGATAAATCGTCACGGGTAAAACTTCACCAATACTACTTTTTTCTACAGATTCTTGTACTTCCACAGCTTCAAGGATTTTGTCATCTCCCACCTGAATAATTAAATCACCCAATAACATTCCGCCTCTTTCGGCGGGAGAATCGGAAATGACTGCCACAATTAACACCCCCTGTTTATCTTCATCAGCCGGAGAAATGGGTAAATTATCATCCCGGGGAATATTTTGATTAAAGGTCAACATTTGAATCCCTAAGTACGGATGATCTGCTTTTCCTTTCGTATAAAGTTGTTGAGAAATGCGATTAGCGGTTTCGATAGGAATGGCAAAACCTAAGCCCTGCGCATCAGCACGAATGGCGGTATTAATACCAATTACTTCCCCTTGTGCATTGAGGAGTGGACCTCCTGAGTTGCCCGGATTGATGGCGGCATCAGTTTGAATAAAGCGCACTTTTTTGTCGGGTATGCCCACTTCATTACTGGTGCGGTTGAGGGCGCTGATAATACCCGCCGTGACGGTATGATTTAAACCGAGAGGATTACCTATGGCGATAGCCCACTCCCCAGTATTAATGGCTTCACTATTGCCCATGGATACTGTCGGTAAATCCAGAGCAGAAATTTTCACCACCGCCACATCTGTCATGGTATCAACTCCTAAGACTTCACCGTCAAAAATACGACCATCTTGGAGAGAAACGGAGACAAAACTAGCGCCCTCCACCACATGGGCATTAGTCAGAATTAAACCGTCTTCTTGTACAATAAATCCAGAACCTGAGCCTATTTCTTCTCGTTCTTGTGGTAAATCACTACCAAAAAAGTTTTTTTGTAATTTTTGAGGTATGTTGAACCCAATTTCTCGCTCGGCGTTAATTCTCACCACTGCCGGAGCAACTTTTTCCACAGCAGAGGCGATAAAATTATAGTTAGGATTTTTGTCTGTGGTAATTTCAGGGTCAAAAACAGGTAAAATTTTGTTGATTTGGGGCAAAATTTCACGGGGTTGGTTGCTTTCTAATTTGAGTTTTTCTGTACTCCACCACCCCAAAGCCATACCAGCGCTCAAGAATCCGGCGGAGATGATAACCTTAGAGAATAATCGGCTCATATCTAAGTTATATTAATGTCTTGTTACCCCATTGTAATGAATTATGAGAGCAATGGATAATTGATAATGGACAATAGATAATTGATAATGGGTTAAAAGGGCAAGGGAAATTCATAATTCATAACTCATAATTCATAATTTACAATATGACTTCTCTCCTTAGCATTGATAATCTAAAAATAGCCTACGGCGACGATAATTGGGCGGTAGATGAAGTATCCTTCCAGTTAGAAAAAGGAGAAGTGAGGGCGCTGGTAGGTGAGTCTGGCAGTGGAAAATCTACCATCGGTAAAAGTATTTTGCGTTTATTACCGTCCAAAAGCACCATTACAGGGGATATTTGCTTTCAAGGAGAATCAATTTTAAGCTATACCCCCTCACAATTAAGAAAATTTCGAGGAGAAGCGGTAGGATTAGTCTTTCAAGACCCCATGACAAGGTTAAACCCTTTAATGACTATCGGGAATCATTGCTTAGAAACTTTACAAACTCATCAGCCAAATCTAACTTTTCAAGAAGCAAAACGTAAAGTTTTAACTACCCTTGAAATGGTTAAAATTGCTACGGATCGTTTTGAGCAATATCCCCATGAGTTTAGCGGTGGAATGCGCCAGAGAGTAGCTATTGCTTTAGCTTTATTATTAGAACCAAAATTGATCATAGCTGATGAACCTACCACCAGTTTAGATGTGACTATTTCTCGACAAATATTGGCAGAATTTACTTATTTATGTCGAGAAAAAAATGTTAGTTTACTCTTGATTTCCCATGATTTAGCCATGGTAGCAACCTACAGCGATTATTTATCGGTGATGTATCAAGGTAAAATAGTAGAAACAGGTTTAACCAAAGAAATAATCAGCGCCCCTCACCATAGCTATACAAAGCAATTATTTAACTCATCCTTAGCATTTAATCCTCCTTCTCCCCAAGTATTAAATAGCTTAAAAAATAGCAATCCTGAAATTATCTTAGAAATCAGAAATTTACACAAAACTTATAGTTTAGAACCTAATATTTTTCAAAGAATGTTAGGTAAAAAAAGTAAATTAATCAAAGCAGTTGATGATATTAACTTACAAATATATCAAGGGGAAATTATCGGTTTAGTGGGAGAATCAGGTTGCGGAAAAAGTACCTTATCGCGCACAATTTTACAACTCATTAAAGCTACGGAAGGACAAGTAAATTTTCAGGGCAAAAACTTAGTAACACTCAAGAAAAACTCTCTTAAATCCGTGCGCCGTCAACTGCAAATGATTTTTCAAGACCCTCAAGCCAGTTTAAACCCCATGATGACGGTATTAAATATTCTCTCAGAACCGCTTATTATCCATAAATTAGGGGATAAAAAAGAAATTAGGTCAAAAGTAATCAAAATGTTAAATAAAGTAGGTTTAACACCATTTGAAGACTATATCAATCGTTATCCCAAACAATTATCGGGAGGGCAACAACAGAGGGTAGCGGTGGCGCGCGCTTTAATTACCAATCCACAATTAATTATTTGTGATGAGGCAGTGAGTATGTTAGATGCCACTATCCAAAGTCAAGTTTTAGAATTAATGCTCAATTTAAAAGAAGAATTTAATCTGACTTATTTATTTATTACCCATGACTTAGCCGTCGCGCGCTATTTTTGTAACCGCATTGCAGTAATGAATCAAGGTAAAATAGTGGAATTAGCGCCCACCACCGAAATTTTTAATAATCCTCAACACCCTTATACTCAAAGTTTACTGAGTGGATGGAATTATTAAACCGATAAAAATTTTGTTAGATTCTATCGATTTTGACATCATTCAAACATTTATCAAAATTTTCCCTGTGGGGCGAGAAGGAACTCAAAATACTGATTGTATAAGCCTTATCACCCTTACAGGGCTTTTTTGATGAAAATGTACTTCAAACTACAATATTACATCTACTACACGGAGATAGTAAAACCTCATAATTGTCCATTATCCATTTGCCCTCACGATTCCACTTTTTCAGCAACCACTATTTAAACCTTGGCTTCTTCTTTAATTAATTTACTCCAACCTAAATCCTTGAGGTTATTATTACGGCGCAAGGGGCGAGTCACCAATTCTAAAATGTCTCTGGCATTGGTAAAACCGTGAATTTGAGCAAAGGTAAATTCTACTGACCATTTTGTGCTGATACCGCGCGCTTCTAAGGGGTTGGCGTGCGCCATGCCAGTAATTACTAAATCTGGTTGTAATTCTTTAATGCGTTGCAGTTGGTTATAGTTATCAGGTTTTTCTACAATGGTAGGGATTTTTACGCCCATTTCTTGGCAGGTTTGCGCTAAAAAGTCTAATTCCCCTTTTTGATAGCGTTTATCCATGTAAGGGATGCCAATTTCTTGCACTGTCATACCGCACCGAATGAGGAAACGAGCGAGAGATACTTCTAATAAGTTATCACCCATAAAAAATACTGATTTTCCTTTGATTAAGTCCACATAATCTTGGAGATTTTCCCAAATTTGCGCTTCCCTTTCTTCTAACCCTTGGGGCTTGATGCCAAACACTGAGCAGATTTTCTCGATCCAAGCGCGCGTGCCATCAGGTCCAATGGGGAAGGGCGCACCAATTAATTTACATTTACGGCGGCGCATTAAAGTAGTGGCGGTGCGACTGAGGAAGGGATTAACTCCAGCGACATAATAACCTTCTTCAATTACTGGTAATTCGGTGTAGCGTTTTTCTGGTAGCCATCCATCAACTTTAATGCCTTGTTTTTTCAATTCTAAGGTAAGATTTGTTACCACTGGATCAGGTAATGAGCCAAATAAAACAAAGGGCGGATGCTCTTTATATTCGTTTTCGATCTTTTCCGGTTGTTTTTTGCCAAAATTAAGCAGTTTTTGAATGCCGTTAGGTTCTTGTTTATTTTCTTTATTCTCTGCTTTCGTGGGGCAACGATTTGCCATGGATGCTAAAACGGTATCTTCTCCTTGGGTGAAGGCGTAATCTAAGCCGTTGGCGCGCGCCACCACAATCGGTATGCCTATCTCTGCTTCTAATTTGGGCGCAATACCTTCTAAATCCATTTTAATAATTTCGGTGGTACAAGTACCAATCCAGACAATTACGCTAGGATTACGATCTCTTTTTATCTGGTCGCAAAGGCGTTTTAATTCGTTATAGTCTTTAAGTTGGGCGGAAATGTCCCCTTCTTCTAATTCTGCCATGGCGTAGCGCGGTTCAGCAAAAATCATTACTCCCATGGCGTTTTGCAGGAAGTAACCGCAGGTTTTTGTGCCAATGACGAGGAAGAAGCTATCTTCAATTTTTTGATATAGCCATGCTACGCAACTGATGGGGCAAAAGGTATGGTAGTTGCCTGTTTCGCATTCAAAGTTAATGGCTGGTGCAGTGGTGTTTTCTTGTGCTAGTGTCATGGTTTTATGTGTTAATTAATTGTTTGTTTAACCCTCATGCCCAACCCCTCTCCCATAGCAGGGTGTTTTCAAAGTCAGGATCAAAATTGATTTGTTTTTGACAAGAAGACAATATAAGGATGATCCCCCCCAACCCCCCTTAAAAAGGGGGGAGATTCAGGGAGACAGGAGGATTTTTTACTATTAATTGATTTATTAGTAGTTAAAAACCTCTGAATTTCAGATTATTGGCTAGTTTGAGAAACTAACATTTTTGAGAATGAAAACGCCCTGCTCCCATAGGAGAGGGGAGTTTTTTATCTATGTTTTTCGAGGGTTTGTGGTAGTTGTTTCGGATCGTTGGCTGGGATGAGGTGCGCTTGTTGTTCTGAATCTTGTCTCTTTTTAAGTTCTAAATCAGGATCGAAGTCCAAGCCTAACGCTTTAACAATGTCGTCTTCATTAGAGTTTAAGCTATAAAAAATTTCTAGCCATGTTTGGGCAAATTGGCTTGATAATATGGTTAATACTACAATGATAAATTCGGATCGGGGTCTTCTACCGTTATCGGGAGTTTTGCGATAGCCGTTATATTGGCAGGAAGTAATAATCCATGTCCTATTTTTTTCCCAATAATCTAGCCATTTTTCTTTGATTTGCTCTTTGATTTTGTTCATGTCATCATCGTTGATTAATTTTGCTCCTATTATCTTGACATCCTTTTGGTGGAATCCTCATTTTGTAGGTTGGGTTGAGGCACGAAACCAAACAAAATCAATGTCTTCTCATCCATTGAAATATAGTTTTCATAATCTCAAGGGTGATTGATTAATCAGATGGTGTTGGGTTTCATTTCATTTAACCCAACCTACGGGTTTTCGATAATTTTTTGGCGAAATTCATCAAGGGGTGATGGGGGAATTAGTTTAGCTTCTTGTTCGGCTTTTTCCTGTCTTTCTTTATTGCGCTGATCAATCAAGTATTGATAATCGTAATTCAAGTCTAAGACGTTGATAATTTTATCAACATCATTATCAGTAGCAGAACAAAATAGTTCAATTATACTTGACATTTCTTGATCGAAGCTACACAAAATACCAATAATTAAACTAGAGTTTAGAATCAAACCATTTTTTGTTTCTCCATGAACATTTTCATATTGAATGTCATTAACTTGACGGCCATATCCGTTAGATAATTGCTTGATAAGTGTCTCGTTAGATTCATAAAAATCACAGAGAATATTTTTAGCTTTTTGTCTAATTTCTTCGGCAAACATAGATAACAATAATTTTTATTCAACAAGATCAATTATCAGGTATTAATAACGGTGGAGGGCGCTTTTTTAATTATTAGTTTAGTTTTCATTCCCCGTTACCCTCACCCCCAACCCCTCTCCCACAGGAGAGGGGAGTTAATTTATACCATCATGAGATCAAGTTCATCAACTTCCTGTTTTGGTGCATCCGCAGGAGGATTGAGGTAATAATCAGAAAGGAGGGTAAATAAGTCTCTGTCTTGGGTTTCAGTCGGCACAACACCCTCTGGCATGGCTAAAATTTGATCAGCTATATTGAGGTAATAATCACATACATAATCCAAACTAGGGTCTTTTTCTGCCATTTCAAACAGGGTTTTTCCTTTCACCCGTGACACTCGTATATCTTCAATGAGGGGTAATACTTCCAATACTGGCATGGCTACATGGGAGATATATTTATCGATTAAATCCCGTTTTGAGGTGCGATTACCAATCAATCCAGCAAGGCGCAGGTTATGGGTGCGCGCTTTTTCTCTCACGGAAGCAGCGATGCGGTTGGCGGCAAAAAGAGCATCGAAACCGTTATCGGTGACAATGAGGCAATAATCAGCATAGTTGAGGGGCGCTGCAAATCCACCGCAAACCACGTCACCCAAGACATCGAATAAAATTACGTCATATTCACCAAAGGCGTTTAATTCTTTGAGCAGTTTGACGGTTTCACCCACTACATAACCACCACATCCAGCGCCCGCCGGCGGCCCACCGGCTTCTACGCAATCAACTCCAGCGTATCCTTTATAAATTACATCTTCGGGCCAAATGTCTTCGTAATGAAAATCTTTTTCTTGCAGAGTATCGATAATGGTGGGAATTAAAAAGCCTGTTAGGGTAAAGGTACTATCATGTTTCGGATCGCAACCGATTTGTAATACTTTTTTACCACGTTTGGCTAAAGCGGTGGATATATTGCAACTGGTGGTGGATTTGCCGATGCCACCTTTTCCGTAAACTGCTAAGGTCAATGTCATTTGTCAAACTTCCTTTTGTTTTGCTCTTGTTTGCATTATTGACCACTTTTCCAGTTTTTTAAAGTGTTGCCAGTAATGATTTTATTATCATATCAATGTTAAAGATTGTTTTATTAATATTTTGGCTTTATTTAACTTTTCATCATTTCCTATCCCAATTTTTGACTATTTTTAGAATTTTGTATATTTATTTTTAGTAATTATGAATAAAAGCAAAACTATTTTACAAAATCATCACAATGGCTATAACTTATATTGGTTAAAGGTTTAAGGGATTAAGCTATTTTTTTGCTTCTTAGTAACGGTGAAGGGCGCTGTAATCTATAGTTGATAAGGATTTAGGTGTAATAATGATGGAGGAGGGCGCTTTTTTTAGGGCTTAAAACTAAAAAAATTCTGGAGAAATGTTAATATTTGCTACAAAGAGGCGAAATCATCAAAAAAATGCGTAGAAATACTCAATTAATTAGTAATTTTTTAAGAAATGTAACGATAATTTCTTTGCCCCTAGCTTTAGGTTTATATCTCCTGAGAGGTTTTGGGGTTATCAGTTTCGTAAGTGGTGGGGTAATAATTTTTATGCTAGGGTTAGGGGCGCTGAGTTTAATTTTATTTTTGATTGATTTAACTTATTAGCACCTATTCTGAAAGTTTCATATTCCTTTAAATCCCCCTCATTAAGGGATACTTCCCATCCAATTCCCCCTCTTTTATAAAGGGGTGAGGGAGGATGGGGATATACAGTCAATATCATCACTTTTTAAACAGGTTCTTAGGCTTTCTTGCTTTGATTATGATAAATTGTTAGTTGAAATAAGGAAAAGGACAAAGGAAATTATTATTCTTAATAAATAATAGTATAGATACACTCATGAAAAAAATTAGAAAAAAAATATCTTTCCCAAATCTTTTGGATATAACAGCATTTTTTTTATGGGGATTATTGATGTTAAAATACTGGGTTACGGGAGAATTATATAAATTAATTCATCCGAATTATTTTTTATTAGTATTTGCATCAGGAATTATTTTATTAATAATTGCTAGTTTGAAGATAGTCAGAAATTTAATTAAAAAAGCGCCCTCCACCTTAAAAAATGAAGATAATAGTAGCTCATTATTACCAAAAAAAGGAGCAAGTTTTCTCCTAATTATGGTAGCAATGATAGGTTTAACCACTGAACCAAAAATCTTAAATAGCACCAGCGCCCTTCAACGAGGATTAACCGACTCATTACCTCCCGTCTCCCTACAACCAGAAGCCTTCGCTAACGCCTCAAAACCTGAAGATAGAACCTTAATTGAATGGATGCGCACAATTAATGTATATCCTGAGCCAGATAGCTATACGGGACAAAAAGCCAATCTTACTGGTTTTGTAGTACATTTAGACTCATTACCAGATAATTATATTTATTTATCTCGATTTGTTTTGACTTGTTGCGCAGCGGATGCTTACCCGGTGGGTATTCCTGTCAAGTTACCAGAATCTAACAGTAAATATCCTGCGGATACTTGGTTAGAAATAGAAGGGACAATGATGACGGAAACTTTGGCTTACTTGGGGGGGAAATCCTCAAACAATAATGGTGAAGTGCGCTATTTGGTGGTAAACGCGCAAAATGTCAAAATTATTCCTACCCCTCGCAATCCCTATGCACAATAAAATAATGTAATATTATTATTAAGATTAAATCAAAAAATTAACTTAATCAATGGCAAAAGATTTATTTCATTTTATTGTTAAAGAAGCCTTAATAGGTGAGGGATGGAATATAACTCATGATCCTTTTCCCGTTGCTTATGGAGATGTACAAATGCAAATTGATTTAGGTGCAGAATTTTTATTAGGTGCTGAAAAAGAAAACCTTAAAATTGCAGTGGAAATAAAAAGTTTTACTAATCCTTCACCTATTTCTGAATTTCATACCACTGTAGGTCAATATTTGAATTATCGTAAGGCATTACGTTCTCAAGAAGCAGAAAGAACTTTATATTTAGCTGTACCAATTCAAGTTTATGATGAGTTTTTTCGTCTTCGTTTTGTTAATGAAAGTATTACTGAATATAAAATTTTTTTAATTATTTATGATGTGGAAAAAAGGAGTATTATGCAATGGATAAAATAACAAATTATCGTCAAATTGTGCAGGAACTTTTGATAGAACATAGTAAAATTATTCCTGCTTATGGAGAAATAAATATGGAGTTATTATTTGATCATGAACGTGATCGTTATCAAGTCCTTAGAGTTGGTTGGCTTCAGGGAAGAAGGGTTTATGGAGTGTTAATTCATGTGGATTTTATTGATGATAAAATTTGGATTCAATATGATGGCACAGAAGTAGCTTTGGCTAATCAATTAGTAGAAAAAGGAGTGCCAAAGAATGATATTGTTTTGGGGTATCAGACGCCTTTTTTTCGTCAATTTAGCGGTTTTAGTAAAGTAGAAAATTAGCAATTAATTTTTAAAGAGAAATAATACTTAAATCTTGATAAAATTCTTCTTGAGATAGTTCTACTTTCGATTGAGAAGCTAGTAATAATAGCGCCCAAAAAATTCCTACCCGATCTTTTTTTTCAGTTTCTTGATACTGACTCCAGACATTAATTAAATCATCAAAATTTAAGGTTTCATTTTCTGGTGACAAAATATGATTATTACTCACTAAAAATTTATTTAATTCTTCTGCTAATCCTGTTAAGTTTTCGTCATGGGCTAATTCTGTGACAGTTTTTTGAGCTTCTTTTTTAGTATATTTTTTGGTCTTTTTTATATTTAATTGATGAAGATTATTATTTTGTTGTAATTCCTTTTCAATTTCCTGTAATTGAGTGATTAATTCTGCTAATGTCACCCTTCTTTTACGAGGGGGAGGGGCGCTAGTTCTTCTTTTTATTTGTTCTTCTAAATTGAGGGGAGGGCGCTGGATTCTTACAGATGATTCTAAAGATAAAATATCTTCATTTTCTTCCTCTTGTTGTTCTAATCTTTCCAGAGTATCTGCTTTTAATAAAACTAACATGGAAGCCCATAACATCACTTGTCCAGAGTGAGATAAATCAGCATTAAAATAGTCAAAATTATCACTATCTTTAATGCCTAATTCAGCAAGAAAACGATCAATAATTTCGATTACTTGCACATCCCAAGGATTAATTTCTCCTTTTTGGGCTAAATCAATTAGCATGGCAATAGCTTCACTGGCTGGACTATTGTTCATAATTTGTGGTTAAAACTTGCTTAAAAAATTGTTGTAAAAAAGATCAAAAGGGCAAAGAGCAAGGGACAAAGGGCAAAGGTAAATTTAAAGATATTTTGAACTACCGTGTTTCTATCCTCATGTCTTAAAAGACGAGGTTTAAAATTATTTATTCTTCGATAATTTTTATAACTTTTAAAAAGATTAACATTCGTGATAAACTGTATTTTGTTAATGGGTTAAGATGTTGAAATGGAAACCAAGTCATCGGTAAAACAACAGGTTAAAGAAAATATTTTAATTATCACTGCTGGATTAATTCTAGCGTTACTAATTAGAATATTTATCGCCGAACCTCGTTATATTCCTTCTGAGTCTATGTTACCGACTTTAGCTATCGGAGATCGCATTGTGGTAGAAAAAATTACCCCTCATTTTTCTACTCCCCATTTTCAAGATATTATCGTTTTCACTCCTCCGCCACAGTTACAAGTTCTCGGTTATGATTCTAGTCAGGCTTTTATAAAAAGGGTGATGGGCGCTTCGGGAGATACCATTGCAGTTCATGATGGCATGGTTTATGTTAATGATCAACCCATTGCGGAAGATTACACTCTCGAATCCCCCAACTATGAATTAGCGCCCATAACTATCCCTGAAGGTTATATTTTTGTCATGGGAGATAATCGTAATAACAGTAATGACTCTCATATTTGGGGTTTTTTACCAGAAAACTATATCATCGGTAGGGCAATATTTCGCTTTTGGCCTCTTGCTGGTTTTGGTTATCTTTAAGTAGGGTTTTTGCAAAGTCAGAATCAAAACCCTTTGCCCTCACCCCCAACCCCTCTCCCACAGGAGAGGGGAGTAATATTTTCGAGAGAGTTAAATATTAATTATTTATTAAATCCAGCGCCCTCCACCGATCGCCATTACAATAAGAGAAGGAATATAAAACAACATAAGACTAATGACAGACAGTATAACTATCCCTAAAAAACCCTCCAAAGTGGAGGTAATGAAAGAAAATAGTAACTTTTTAAGAGAACCTGTAGCTACAGAATTACTACAAGATACTACGCATTTTAGTGAAGATGCCATCCAAATTCTCAAATTCCATGGCTCATACCAACAAGATAACCGAGATAATCGCATCAAAGGACAAGAAAAAGATTATCAATTCATGTTGCGCACCCGTAGCCCCGGCGGTTTCATCCCACCGCAACTATTTCTCGCCCTTGATCAACTCAGCGAAGAATATGGTAATCACACCCTTAGAGTTACCACTCGTCAAGGTTATCAAATTCACGGTATCCTGAAAAAAAATCTCAAAACCGTGATTAGTAGTATTGTTAAAAGTATGGGGTCAACTTTAGGCGCTTGTGGTGATTTAAACCGTAATGTCATGGCGCCCCCCGCCCCTTACAAAGATCGTCCAGAATATCAATATGCGTGGGAATATGCCGATAAAATTGCCGATTTATTGACACCGCAGACGGGCGCTTATTATGAAATCTGGTTAGACGGTGAAAAAGTAATTAGCGCCGAAGAAGCGCCCGAAGTAAAAGAAGCGCGCCAGAAAAATGGCAACGGCACAATTTTCCATGACTCCATCGAACCAATTTACGGTACTCATTATATGCCACGCAAATTCAAATGTTGCGTCACCGTGCCGGGAGATAACTCCATTGATGTTTATACCCATGATGTCAGTTTAGTAGTAATTACTAACGATGCAGGAGAATTAGAAGGGTTTAACGTCTTAGCTGGAGGCGGTTTAGGGCGCACCCACCGCAAGGAAGATACTTTCGCCCGTAGTGCTGACGAAATCGGTTATGTTGCTAAAGATGACATTTTTGATCTTGTCAAAGCCATTGTAGCCACCCAAAGGGATTACGGCAATAGAGTTGATCGCCGTCACTCTCGCATGAAATATTTAATTAATGATTGGGGTGTAGAAAAATTCCGCAGTCAATTAGAAGAATTTTTTGGTAAAAAAATCGAGCCTTTCAAATCCCTTCCTGACTGGAAATATGAAGATTATTTGGGATGGCACGATCAAGGTGACGGTAAAAAATTCTTGGGCATTTCCGTAGAAAATGGTAGAGTAAAAAATGATGGTACATTTCAACTAAAAAGCGCCCTCCAACAAATCATCGCTAAGTATGAATTACCCACGCGCTTAACGGCAAATCATAACATCATTCTTTATGAAATCGATCCCCAATGGCAAAAAGATATTAACGCCATTCTCAAGAAAAATGGTGTAGAAACAGACGTTAAGAAAGTCAATCACTTAACCCGTTATGCCATGGCTTGTCCAGCTTTGCCTACCTGCGGTTTAGCTACTACAGAATCTGAGCGCATTTTACCTAGTATTTTAGAGCGTATGGATACCCTGTTGGCTAAATTAGGCATGGCAAAAGAAACCTTTGTAATTCGCATGACAGGCTGTCCTAACGGTTGCGCGCGCCCCTACATGGCGGAAATTGGCTTTGTGGGTTCAGCGCCCGACACCTATCAAATCTGGCTGGGTGGTTGCCCTAATCAAACGAGACTCGCTCAGGTATATGTAGAAAAACTGAATATCAGTGAGTTAGAGACATTTTTTGAGCCTCTACTGGTGTTTTTCCGTGATAATAAGCAAAAAGCGGAGACTTTTGGTCAATTTTGCCATCGTGTGGGTTTCGATGCTTTAGGTCAATTTGCGGCGCAATACGATCCTACTACATACAAAGTTACCAAAAAACGCCGTAATCGCAAAAGTGAACATCGCATCACCGTTAACGAAGACTGGTATCAAACTTTGAAAGCCACTTCTCAAGCTGAAAATTTGCCCATGAGTGACATTGTGGGGAGGGCGCTGGAAGCCTATTTTAAATAACTAGGTTTTGCTGAAAAAGTGCAATCGTGAAGTGAAGGGAAAAGGGCAAGGGTGAGTAGGTTTCAGGCTTCAGGTTGCAGGTTTTAGGTGTAATTTTCAAACCTATTACTAATACCTAATACCTAACACCCGATACCTGACACCTTTACAGCTATGCTTAAAACCTTTGTTTAGAAATAGTTTTGAGTTATGAATTACGAATTAATAATTTCCTTTGCCCTTTGCCCTTTTCATCAATTATTCATTGTCCATTATGATAGCCTCTTCCTCTTTTAATAAGCCCAAAGGAGGATCAATTTTAACGATTTTTTGTTCTAAATCGATAATCGGCACTATTTCTTTAACAAAAGGAATTAAAACGGTTACGGGTTTATTTTGTTTCGGTTTAAGTTTTTTGCGTTTAGAAATGCGACTGATTTGGCTTAAATCTTTTTCTGGGGTGGTGTCGATGTCGGGCTGTTTATGTAGTGTCACTTCCAAAATATCATTTCCTGCACTGAAAACATCCGTAACGATACCAATATTTTCGCCGTTTTGTTGGTTGTAAACTTCTAAACCAATTAAATCATTCACATGATACTCGTCACTGGCAAGGGAAGGGCGCTGGTTTTTATCTACATATAATGTCGCACCTTTCAATTTTTCAGCGCCCGTCCTATCTTCCACTCCTGCTAAACTAATGACATATATTCCTTTTCCCGGCACTTCTTGCCCTTTGATTAATTCTACGGCGACGGGCGCTTGATTAGGGATTTTTAACCATCTTTCTCCTTTTTGTTCAAATCTTTCGGGAAAATCAGTGGTTATTCTTACTTTTAGTTTTCCTTTCAATCCTTGGGGCGCTACAATCGTGCCAATTTCCAATAAGTCGTCAATATCCAATCTCCTTTACTCCTTCAATCATAATTAATTTATTACCGTTTCTATTGTAACTACATAGCGATCTTAAATCATTCATGAAATATCAATTATTAGGGAAAAATATCGGCAATAAATTGAATATTAAAATTGCAGTCTTAAGTTTTCTCACCAAAAACTTACTAATTAAGTCTATTAGTATCACCAGCGCCCTTCTCCTTTTATCCCAATTACCGGTAAATGCTCAAAATATTTTGAAAGAAATTGAAAATACAGGGATATTAAAAGTAGGCATTGCTGATAATGCCATTCCTTTTGGCTACCGAGACGACAATCAAGAATTAAGGGGAATTTGCCTTGAGTTTGTAAAATTAATTCAAAAAAATTTGACTGTTATTCTTAATCGCCAAAGTATCACTACTCAAGTTTATGTTTCTAACCTTAAAAATCGTTTTCAATTAGTCAATGATGGTGTGGTATATTTAGAATGTGGAGCTAATACCATCAGAGAAATTGAGGGTTATAACGTTACATTTTCTGACCCTTTTTTTATAACAGGATTACAATTTTTAACTAAAAAAAATCAAGTTAATAATATTAATTCGACTAATAATAATTTACGGTTAGGGGCGCTGAATAATACCACCACTGCCGACTATTTAAGCCAACAATTTTCCCAAGCTAATTTACGTCTTTTTGATGGTGCTAACGGTGCAAAACAAGGGGGGAGGGCGCTGGAAAACAATAGAATAGATGCTTTTGCCAGTGACGGTATTTTATTAGTTGGTATTGCCTTATCTTTAAATTTGCCACTAAATGGAGAATATGAAATAGTGCCAAAAATACCTTTAACTTGTGAAAAATACGGAGTTATTCTACCAGCAAATGATCCCTTATGGAATGATTTTATTAATCAAATTATTATGTCTGTAGAACCCGAAAACATAATGGGCGCTTGGTTAAACTTTGCTGAAGATTCCGTTAAGGAATCTCCAGATTGTAGCCTATAAATAGGGTTTGCGGAAAAAGTGCAATCGTCAGGTAAAGGACAAAGTTGAAAGGGCAATGGGCAAAGGTTTCAATGCTTAAAAAGTGCCAAAAATACTCTTTTTTTGCCAAAAAATTTGTATTTCTGATCCCCTAATCAAAGATTATTGATACAAATGAGCAATTTATGAAAAATAACTATTTGGCTTAACTCTTTAATTTATAAGCATTTCACCTGAAACCTGAAACCCGACACCTCCCCTCACTAAAATACTTTTTCAGCACCACCTAATTAGGAGTGGTTAGTTTTTATCAATATTACTCCCCTCTCCTGTGGGAGCAGGGCGTTTTCATTCTCAAAAATGTTAGTTTCTCAAACTAGCCAATAATCTGAAATTCAGAGGTTTTTAACTACTAATAAATCAATTAATAGTAAAAAATCCTCCTGTCTCCCTGAATCTCCCCCCTTTTTAAGGGGGGTTGGGGGGGATCATCCTTATATTGTCTTCTTGTCAAAAACAAATCAATTTTGATCCTGACTTTGAAAATCCCCTGCTGTGGGAGAGGGGTTGGGGTGAGGGCAAACCATCTCAATCAATTATTTAGCTAAAGCTAATTCACGCTCTTTCGCTTCTGTAATCACCTGATCGGCAATATTTCTCGGACAAGGAGCATAATGATCAAACTCCATAGAGAATTGACCACGCCCAGAAGTCATGGTACGCAAATCACCGATGTAACCAAACATCTCACTCAAAGGCGCTTCTGCTTTAATTCTCACACCCATAGGAGTGGTACTTTGAGACTTAATCATGCCACGACGACGGTTAAGATCACCAATGACATCACCAATGTGATCTTCAGGGGTGAAAACATCCACATTCATAATCGGTTCTAAGATTTGAGGACCTGCTTTAGGAATAGATTGACGATAACCAGCTTTGGCAGCAATTTCAAACGCAATGGCACTAGAGTCCACGGGGTGGAAAGAACCATCGGTTAAAGTGACTTTAAGGTCAACACAAGGATAACCAGCTAAAACACCTTTGACGATACTGTTTTCAAAACCTTTTTGCACGGCGGGCCAAAACTCACGGGGAACGTTACCTCCAGTAACTTTAGATTCAAACTGGAAGCCTGTACCCGGTTCGCCCGGCTCGATGGTGTAGTCAATACGTCCAAATTGTCCAGAACCTCCAGACTGCTTCTTGTGGGTGTAGCTATCATTAACCACTTTAGTGATGGATTCACGGTAAGCTACTTGAGGTTTACCGACTTCCACTTCTACCCCGTGGGTACGTTTGAGAATGTCCACTTTAATATCGAGGTGCAATTCTCCCATGCCTTTAATGATGGTTTCACCGCTTTCCTGATCGGTTTCTACATAAAAAGAGGGGTCTTCTTGTACCATTTTACTTAATGCCATACCCATTTTCTCATTACCGCCTTTTTGCTTAGGCTTAATAGAAATGGAGATAACGGGATCGGGGAATACCATTGGTTCTAGGGTGGCAGGATGATTGGGATCACAAAGAGTATGACCAGTTTGAATGTTTTTCATGCCCACGATGGCAACAATATCACCGGCTTGGGCTTGATCGATTTCAATACGATCATTGGCGTGCATTTCCACAATTCTGCCCACCCGTTCTGTTTTACCAGTGGCGGTATTAAGGATAGTCATACCTTTCTCCAACTTACCAGAGTAAATACGAGTAAAGGTTAAGGCGCCGTAGCGATCATCCATGATTTTGAAAGCTAAGGCTTTTAAAGTTTCATCGGGATCAACTTTGGCAAATTCACCAGTTTCATTACCATCTAAATCCACGATTGGTTGTGGGTTAACTTCGTCGGGCGCTGGGAGATAGTCAATTACTGCATCAAGAACTAATTGTACCCCTTTATTTTTGAAAGAAGAACCGCAATAAGTGGGGAAGAAAGCTAATTCACGAGTACCTTTGCGGATACAGGCTTTAATATCCTCAACGGCGATTTCTTCTCCTTCGAGATATTTTTCCATGAGTTCATCATTTTGTTCTACTGCAGTTTCGATTAACTGTTCACGATACATTTCGACCTCGTCTTTCATGTCTTCGGGAACATCCTCAACGGTATAGTTCATGGGGTCTCCCGAATCATCCCATATCCAAGCCTTACGGGTTAATAAGTCCACCATACCTTTAAAGTCATTTTCAATACCGATGGGTAAAACCATGACCAAAGGAGTAGCTGCTAAAATTTCTTTAACTTGTTTAACAACATTGAAGAAATTAGCGCCTGTCCTGTCTAATTTATTAACATAGATGATCCGAGCTACTTTGGAATCGTTGGCATAACGCCAGTTGGTTTCTGATTGAGGCTCAACCCCACCAGAACCGCAAAATACACCAATACCGCCGTCAAGAACTTTGAGAGAACGATATACTTCGATGGTAAAGTCAACGTGACCGGGAGTATCAATAATATTAAATTGATAATCTTTCCAAAAACAGCTTGTGGCGGCGGATTGAATGGTAATACCTCTTTCCTGTTCTTGTTCCATAAAGTCGGTGGTAGCTGCACCGTCATGTACTTCACCGATTTTGTGAATTTTACCAGTTAATTTAAGGATTCTTTCTGTAGTGGTGGTTTTACCAGCGTCAACGTGGGCAAAAATCCCAATATTTCTATATTTGCTAAGGTCTTTCTTCATAATGTCTTTGTATAAGAATACGGTCTTTGTTGGTTTTTTTAACCCTATTTTGGTTTATTTGAGTTCAAAAACGTTGCATACTTTGATATTGCAGCATTTTCTTTAGTATTTATTCTATAGACTGATGTTTAATTTCTGGTCTATGTTTATTTCTCAATTTCTTGGTAATTATATCACATTGTTACAATCGATTAACATTGCCCTACCTGTCCCAATGAAGGAAGTAGAAAAAAGTGAAAAGTTTAATCCTAGCTTGGCCAGACATGGATTAAAAAGAAAATTGCATAAGATTTAATTTTAAATTCTAAATTCTAAATTCTCAATTCTAGGTATCATAAGGGCAATATATAAAAAAAACCTTTAACTGATCAAAATTAGATGCCTAGTAACATTAGTCAACACCAAGTAGAACAAATTGTTAATAATCTACATCATGACCCTTTTGAGATTTTAGGCTCACACCTATTATCCGATGACGGAGAAAGTAAAATTTACATAGTAAGAGCCTATTTACCGAAAGCCACAGAGGCTTATGTCATATCTCCAGAAAATCGCATTGAGTTTGAGATGCAGTCTCGTTTTCATCCCCATTTTTTTGAATGTGAAATTGAAATTGAAGAATTAGATAATTATCAATTAAGAGTAAAGGAAGGAGATCAAGAAAAGGTTATTTATGATCCCTATCAGTTTAAATCTCAAACTATTACTGATTTTGACCTCTACTTATTCAAGGAAGGTAATCACCATCGCATTTATGAAAAATTAGGAGCGCACTCCATCGTCCAAAATGGCGTTAAAGGGGTATATTTTGCCGTTTGGGCGCCCTCCGCCCGTAATGTTTCCGTTTTGGGTGATTTTAACAATTGGGACGGCAGAGAGCATCAAATGCGTAAAATAGATAATATTATTTGGGAATTATTTATTCCTGATGTGGCGACGGGCGCTCATTATAAGTATGAAATCAAAAACTGGGAAGGGCATATTTACGAAAAATCAGACCCTTTTGGCTTTGCCCAAGAAGTGCGCCCCAAAACCGCTTCCATTGTTGCCGATTTAGACTCCTATCAGTGGCATGATCAAGAATGGCTCGAAAAAAGACGCAATACCGATCCCCTTTCTCAACCCATTTCCGTCTATGAAATGCACATCGGTTCATGGCTTCATACTTCCAAGGAACAACCGCCCAAGCACTACGGCGAAAAAACCGAAATGACCACCGCATCTGATCTCAAACCTGATGCCCGTTTTCTCACCTACTACGAATTAGCAGAAGCCCTCATCCCTTATATTAAAGAATTAGGCTATACTCATATTGAGTTATTACCCATCGCTGAACATCCCTTCGATGGCTCTTGGGGTTATCAAGTTACAGGATACTACGCTCCTACTTCTCGCTATGGCACACCCGAAGACTTGATGTACTTTATCGATCAATGCCATCTTAACGGTATTGGGGTAATTGTGGATTGGGTACCCGGTCATTTCCCTAAAGATGGTCATGGTTTAGCCTTCTTTGATGGTACACACTTATTTGAACACGGCGATCCTCGCAAGGGTGAACATAAAGGATGGGGTACATTAGTATTTAACTATGGACGAAATGAAGTCCGTAATTTTCTAGTGGCAAACGCGCTATTTTGGTTTGACAAATACCATATTGACGGAATCCGAGTTGATGCGGTAGCTTCCATGTTGTACCTCGATTATGACCGAGAAAATGGGGAATGGGTAGCCAATGACTATGGTGGCAGAGAAAATATTGAAGCAGTGGACTTTTTAAGGCAAGTTAACAGCACCATTTTTGGTTACTTCCCCGGTATCTTATCTATTGCCGAGGAGTCCACCTCTTGGGCAATGGTTTCTCGTCCTGCCTACATGGGCGGTTTAGGCTTTAACATGAAATGGAACATGGGCTGGATGCACGATATGCTAGACTATTTCGCCATGGATTCTTGGTTTCGTCAGTTTCATCAAAATAACATCACTTTCAGTATGTGGTATCACCATAGTGAAAACTATATGTTAGCGCTCTCCCATGATGAAATAGTCCATGGTAAAAGTAATATGATCGGCAAAATGCCGGGAGATGAATGGCAAAAATTTGCTAATTTACGCGCTTTATTTAGTTATATGTTTGCGCATCCGGGCAAAAAAACCATGTTTATGAGTATGGAATTTGGGCAGTGGAGTGAGTGGAATGTTTGGACAGATTTAGAATGGCATCTTTTACAGTATGAATCCCACGGTAAATTAAAGGGATTTTTTAAAAATCTGAACGCTTTATATAAGTCTCAACCTGCTTTGTATGATAATGATTTCACAAAAGAAGGTTTCCAGTGGATTGACTGTAGCGATAATCGTCATAGTGTGGTTTCTTTTCTCCGTCGCGCCAAAAATAGTGATGATTTTATCGTCGTTGTCTGTAATTTTACCCCTCAACCCCATAGCCATTATCGAGTAGGTGTGCCTGAAATGGGATTTTATACCGAAATCTTTAACAGTGATTCTAAAGACTACGGTGGTAGTAATATGGGTAATTTGGGGGGAAAATGGACTGAGGAATGGCCTTTCCATACTTATTCTCAATCTCTCGATCTTTGTTTACCTCCTTTAGGTGTTTTGATGTTAAAACTAGATCGTGACGCTGTAGTTAGTTAAGTCTGTTTGGCAAAGGGCAAGGGTTGTATGAATTATGAATTATGAATTATGAATTATAATCTCCCTTGCTTTCTCTTCTCCCTTTCTTTCCCTTCTCCTCACGGCACTGCTTTTTCAGCAACACCTATTTATTTTTAATGGTGGCGTTCTTTTTTGAATTTTATATAATTTTACAGTGAACTAAATTTGTGATCAAATGACAGGAAATATTCTGACGGAAATTTTTTTGCCTGTTGCCTTAATTATTATTATGTTAGGTATGAGTTTATCTTTAACCACTGATGATTTTAAACAAATTACCATTAAGCCAAAAGCAGTTTTTGTCGGTTTATTTTGTCAGTTAATTTTCTTACCTTTGGTTGCTTTTTTCTTGGTATGGTGGTGGTCTTTAAATCCTGAAATTGCTGTGGGAATTATGTTATTATCGGCTTGTCCGGGGGGCGCTGGTTAGTTATCTTTATGGGAAACAAAATAATACTAAAACAAAACCTATTTAAATCATGGTGAAAAAGTCAAGTGGTGAGGGCAAATGGACAATTGATAATTATGAGGCTCTATCATTTGATATTGATATATTAATTTTTTTGTCAAAAAATCATCACAACAGGGCGATTATGTCATAGTAAAATATAAAGATTATATAGATATGGGGTAATAATATGGAACAAGTATCATCGACTCATGAAACCAGCGCCCCTCGCCCTTCTTTTCAAAGGATTTTAGTAGCCTTAGAATATCCTTTAACTAGCTCAGAAATATTAGCAGTCGCCTTAGATATAGCCGAAAAATATCAAGGGAATTTAATGATGTGTCATTGCTTAGAAGAAAATTTAGCTCCTCATTCAGAAATGTTAATGCCTTCCATGATTAGCACCGGTATTTATTCGGCGGAAATCTGGGAGGTGGAAGCGGAAGTTTTTGCCGAGCATCGAGATAAAATTAGAACTTGGTTACACTCCCTCAATGAAGAAACCCAAAGCAAAGGTATCCAAAGCGATTATGTTTGCTTGACTGGGAATACGGGCGCTGAAATTGTCGCTCTCGCTAAAGACTGGGGCGCTGATCTAATTGTCACCGGTAGAAGGGGTAGAAAGGGCTTATCAGAAGCCTTTTTGGGTAGTGTTAGTAATTATGTCTTTCACCATGCTTCCTGCCCTGTTTTAGTCGTACAACATCAAGACAATGGATAAAGATTTTACAAATGTTAATTTTGGACTAATCTAAACCCAGCGTGTTGATAAAAATGGGGGCGAAACCAATTACGATAAAAAGGTAGTGATTCTGTGCCGTTAGTCATCCAAGCGCCCCCCACCAATAGATAATGTCGGTTATCAAAAAAGGGCGCTGAATAATCTTCATAGAGATAATGAGGAGTAAATCCTGATAGGGGGGTGAAAGTTTCCCCTAACCATTCCCAAACATTACCACGCAAATCCACGATACCACTGTCACTAACAGCGCCCTCCGCCACGGGATTAGGGGAATGATAACGTAAATTGAGATTATAGTTAGTCAGAGACTCATCATCTTTTTGACGTGCCAAATGCCATTGTGCCTCCGACATCAATTGATACTTTTCCCCCGTTTTGGCTTCTTGATACCGTAAAAATGCCATAGCTTCATGATGATTAACTTCCGCAGGATAATCTAAGGGTAAATCAAACTCATGAAAAAGCGCCCGATACCGATAAAATTGCCCCTCACACAGCCAAAACTTAGGATGATGACGATTTTCGCCATTCAACCATTTCCAAGCCTCTGGAGACCAAAATTCGGGGTTTTCATAGCCTCCATCTCTGACAAAATCGAGAAATTCTCCATTTGTCACCATATATTTACTCACTCGAAATGGTTTTACTTCCACTTCTCTACTACCATAATCTACATCCCAACCATAAAAAGGATGTTCTAAGGTAATACCTAAATTCACTTCTCCACCCTCAACGGTAATCATTTCCTGTTGGGGTGGTTTACCTAAAGAGGGAAGATAATCCCAGCCGGAGGGCGCTTTTAATACGTCTAATGGTAATTGTCTTAATAACATTGATGAGGTTTCAATGTGGATTCTTTGATGCTCAATACCCATGATTATTGCCCACCATTTACTACTAGGAGTAATGGGTAAATCAAGATCAGTATTTTCAATTAAGTCAATAATAGTTTGGTAAACTTGTTGACGATAATTCTCCAAACTTTTTAGAGAATATTGACGTAATTTATTAATGATTTTTATTAATTCTCCGGGATATTCTGGATCGACTCCCATCTCAAATATCTTTTCGTAGTCAGGGTTAATCCTTTTAATATTCCAACCTGCTATCACTAATTTATTAATATAAAATACGGCAGAATGTCCAACATAAAAAATTAAAGGGTTACGCAGTTTATCAGGATTTTTATAAAAAATATCTTCATCAATAATACTTTTAAATACATCATTTTCTAAATGCCATGCCTGTTGAAAGTAAGCAATAATTTCTAATTTATGACAATTATTTAATTGTGGTATCTTTAGCTGATTTTGCACTGGGTGTCGGGCGCTGGTTTTCATATAAATATATGGTGTTGAAAAGGTGGAGTCGTGAGGGCAAATTGACAGTTGACAATTATGAAGTTTTACTATCTCAGTCTAGTATATGTAATCTTGTGTTTTAACTACGTATTTACTTTAAAAAATGTGATTTTGTACATTTTGAGGTTGGTAATCTGTCTTATCTTACAGCTCATTTCACATGAATAAACCACGTTTTTTTTTGTTTCTCGCAAAGGCGCTAAGACGCAAAGGGAATCTTTGTGACTATCTAAATTATGGTTTAAGGAAATGAAAACTGCTGTAAATCCGCTTAATCAATTACAAATTGGTAATATCAATATCTTAGTTCAATTTATTGAACGTAAACTCATTAGCCGTGTAATTCATTACACGGTGGGTAAATGACTTAATATTAGATAAGCTAAGACGCATTGATTAGGTATATAATTTGGGTTAGAAAAGATAAAATTTAGGTGTAATTGATGCCTTACAAAAATTTTTTGTCAGAGGAAGAGAGAAAGTAT